>JACQZV010000066.1 GCA_016213695.1 Acidobacteriota bacterium
CCTCCAACAGCGTCGCCGCCCTCGTCGCCTCCCGCAACGCCCGCACCCTCCGCCAGCTCCGCTGACGCCACGCGCCGGGGCTGCTCGCAGCGTTCCCGCGCGCGCGAGACCCGGCCTCCTGCCCACTGCCCACTGCCCACTGTACGTAGGGCGGGTGCCGCCGAGCGCAGCGAATGCAGGCGAGGCGGACCCGCCGACCGACGAGGCGGACCCGCCGACACCGGTCCGCCCGAGACGCAGACTGATCACGACGTAATATCGCTTCATGGCAGACGCGTTCACCTTCGGCGGTGACATCGCCTGGCGCCCGTCGCCCGAGTACCGCGACCGCAGCCGGCTCGCGAGCTTCATGCGACGCCACAACCTGGCGACCTACGACGATCTGCTCCACCGCTCCGTGCAGGATCTGGACTGGTTCTGGGGCGCCGTCTTCGACGATCTCGGCATCGAGTTCTACGAGCCCTACCAGCAGCTTCTCGACACCTCACGCGGCATCGCCTGGAGCCGCTGGTGCGTCGGCGCCAGGCTGAACATCGTCCATAACTGCGTCGACAAGTGGATCGGCACGCCCACTGAAAGCAAGGCGGCGCTGCGGTGGGAGGGAGAAGAGGGCGCCACACGCGTCCTCACGTACGGCGAGCTGCACGCCGAGGTCAACCGCTGCGCGCATGCGCTCCGCGAGATCGGCGTTGGCACAGGCGACCGCGTCGCCCTGTTCCTGCCGATGTGTCCCGAGCTCGTCATCGCGTTTTTCGCGGCCATCAAGCTGGGCGCCATGGTGCTGCCGCTCTTCTCCGGGTACGGCGCCGACGCCCTCGCCGCGCGGATGGGCGACGCCGAGGCTTCCGTGCTGGTCACCGCCGATGGCTTCCGGCGCCGGGGTCAGATCGTGCGGATGAAGGAGACCGCCGACCTCGCGGCCGACGCGGTGCCCTCGATTCGGCGCGTCGTGGTCGTCTCGCGCCTCGGCGCGGACGACGCGCCTGTTCGCAGCCGCGATGCACGATGGGCCGACCTCGTGCCGCGGCAATCCGGTCGCTGCGACACGGTGCGCACCGAGGCGGAAGACCCGCTGATGTTGATCTATACCTCGGGCACCACGGGTCGGCCCAAGGGCGCCGTCCACACACACTGCGGGTTCCCTATCAAGGCCGCCCAGGACCTGGCGCACTGTCTCGACGTACACGACACCGACACGATGTTCTGGGTCACCGACATGGGCTGGATGATGGGGCCGTGGGAAGTGTTCGGCATGACGCTGCTCGGCGGCACGATGGTGATCTACGACGGCGCGCTCGACTACCCCGGCCCCGACCGCCTCTGGGCGCTCGTCGAGCGCCACGGCGTCACCATCCTCGGCGTCTCTCCGACGCTCATTCGCGCGCTCATGCGCCACGGCGACGCGCCGGTCCGCCGCCACGATCTCGCCTCGCTGCGCGTGATGGGCTCAACCGGCGAGCCCTGGAATCCGGAATCGTGGCGGTGGCTCTTCGACACGGCCGGCGGCGGCCGCATTCCGATCGTCAACTATTCGGGCGGCACCGAAGTGTCGGGCGGGCTCGTCTCCGGTAACGTGCTGACCCCGATGAAACCCTGCTCGTTTGCCGGGCCGCCCCCGGGCATCGCGGCCGATGTCGTTGACGACCAGGGGCGGTCCATCCGCGGCCAGGTCGGCGAGCTCGTCGTCCGTGCGCCCTGGATCGGCATGACGCGGGGGTTCTGGCGCGACCCGGAACGGTACGAGCAGACATACTGGTCGCGTTTCCCGGGCGTGTGGGTGCACGGCGACTGGGCCGCCATCGACGCCGACGGGCTCTGGTACATCCTCGGACGCTCCGACGACACGATCAAGATCGCAGGCAAGCGCCTCGGGCCGGCGGAAGTGGAATCGGTGCTGGCCGAGCACGCCGCCGTGGTGGAGGCGGCGGCGATCGGCGTGCCCGACCCGGCGACGGGACAGGCGCTCGTCTGCTTCTGCGTGCTCCGGCCGGGCGCGGCGCCCGGCGCCGCGCTGGCCGACGAGCTCAAGGCGCACGTGGCCACGCGGCTCGGCAAGCCGCTGCGGCCGGCCGCCATCGAGTTCGTGTGTGACATCCCGAAGACACGCAACGCGAAGGTCATGCGTCGCGTCATCCGTTCCGCCTATCTCGGCCAGGACGCCGGCGATCTCTCGTCGCTGGAGAATCCGCAGGCGGTCGAGGACGTCCGGCGCGCCGGCCTCACCAGAGCGGGCCGGCGATCGCGCACTCCTCCGCCACGGTGAGGAAGCGGCTCACCCCGTCTTTCCCGATGACGTACGGGTTCGGCTGCCCGGCGGTCCGCCTGGCCATCATCGGCAGGCGGGTGGTCGAGTTGTCGTACTGTGGATGGTTCGACAGGACGATGTCGGCGCCCGCCCTGGCCGTCACGTCGCGCATCTTCCGCGCCGAATCCGCGTAGTTCTTGTACCAGTAGGCCGCCGGCGTGTTCGGCTGGATGTAGCGCGGCGATCCGCTGCGCCAGTTGAAGCCCGTTCCACCCCAGAGCATCGCCACGTGGCGGGCGGCGCCGTCCCTGACGGGGATGATCGTCGACACGGTGCCAGGCGTGTGGCCCGGCGTCAGATACAGCGTCAGCGTCGTATCGCCGAGCGTGACCTTGTACCCGTCGGTCGCCACGATGTCTCTCGTGGCCTTCGGCCAGCGGCCCGGATCGCTCGCGAGGTAGTCCCAGTCGGCCGCGCTCATCACAATCCGCGCGCCGCGATCCTGCAGGAGCTTGGCGCCGCCCACGTGATCGCGGTGGGCGTGGCTGACAACCACGTATTTGATCTGTGTCGGATCGAGACCGAGCTTCGGGAGGCCGTTCACAACCTCGTCCTCGACGGAATACTCGTACAGCGGATCGATGACCACGATCCCGTCGGAGGTGGTCACGGCCCATGCCGTGTATTCCTTCTCCCCGATGAAATAGAGGTTGTCGAACACCTTGACCGGCTCGGCGTGCCACTCCGCGCGTGGCGGCGCCGGCGGCGGCCCCTGCCCGGCGCCGCCCTGGCGGCCCGCCTGGGGCTGGATAGGCGGCGGGGCCGCGCAGATGTTGTTGAAGAGCGCCAGATGATCCTGGCCGGCAGCTTTCCTGGCAATCGCCACGTGCGCGGCTGCGCCGCTGCCGGGCGTCGGCGCCTGCGCAGCCACACTCAGTCCAACCGCGAACAGCGCGAACATCGTCAATACGCTCGCCTTCATCTCACCCTCCTGCGCCGGCGCAGTATAACCTCGCAGGTCCGCCCCGGCCCGCTCACTGCCCACCGCCCACTGCCTAGTCCCGCCCCTTCATGAGCTCGGCGCGCCACTGCGCCGCCTGCTGGAACATGGCATCCACGATCTCGGCGCGCTGCAGGTCGCTGCGCAGGTCCGACAGCCGCTCGATGAGCAGATCGAGCGCCCGGGCGATCTCGTCGGCATTGGTCGCGCAGATATCGCGCCACACACCCGCCGGGCTGGAGGCGAGCCGCGTCGTGTCGATGAGCCCCTGTCCCGCCAGCCGCAGGCCGCCGGAAGTCGCCACCGACCCCACCACGTCCATCAGCGCCGTGACGGCCAGTTGCGGGAGGTGGCTGATGAGCGCCATCAGCCGATCGTGATCGGCCGCGGCCATGATCGCCGGCTGCGCGCCGAGGCCCGTGACGAACGCCGACAGACGATCGACGGCGGCGCCAATCGCCGCAGGCCGTCCCGCCGTCGCGGGCGGACCGCCGCCGGCGGGCGGTGTGAGAATCCACGGCCGCCGTGAGAACAGGCTCGCGGTGGCAAACTCGAACCCGCCGCGCGCGCCGCCGCCGAGCGGGTGCCCGCCGATAAACGGCGTCCCGGCCGGCAGCCTGGCCGCGGCGTCCATGATGGCGCGCTTGGTGCCCCCCACATCGGTCAGCACGGCCGACGCCGAGACGTGCGCGGCCACCTGATGGAGCAGCGACAGATTCTGTCGAACCGGCGCGGCGAGCACCACCAGGTCCGCGTCGCGCACGGCGGAGAGGTCGGTCCCCGCCGCGTCGATGGCGCGACGCGCCAGCGCCTCGCGCAGCACCGCCTCGCGGTCGATGGCGACGACGTGCGTTGAGGGCCACGCGCGCCGGGCCGCGAAGGCAATCGACCCGCCGATCAGCCCGAGGCCGACGATCGCAATCCTGGAGAAGACGGGAGAATCCGCTGGCACTGCCGCCGGCCCACTGCCTACTGCCGACTGCCCACTATCTGGCCCAGCCCCGCCGCGCCACCGCCTCGAGGCAGATGCTGCGGCCGATGGCCGGCGCGATGATCCGCAGCTCGGCCATGAGGCGGTCGAACTGCGCAGGGAACATCGACTGGGCGCCGTCGCTCAGCGCGCGGTCCGGTTCGTTGTGCACCTCGATGATGAGGCCGTCGGCGCCGACTGCGACGGCCGCCCGCGCCAGCTGCGCCACCATGTCGCGCCGGCCCGCCCCATGGCTGGGGTCGGCCACGATCGGCAGGTGGCTCAGCTTCTTGACGACCGGAATCGCCGAGATGTCGAACGTGTTGCGCGTGGCCGTCTCAAAAGTCCGGATGCCGCGCTCGCACAGGATCACGTCGTTGTTGCCGCCAGCCAGGATGTACTCCGCCGACAGCAGCAGCTCCTCGATGGTCGCCGAGATGCCGCGCTTGAGCAGTACCGGCTTGCGGGCGTGGCCGAGCTCGCGCAGCAGCGTGTAGTTCTGCATATTGCGCGCGCCCACCTGGAACATGTCGCAGTAGCGGGCGACCAGCTCGATCTGGCTGACGTCCATCACCTCGGAGACCAGCTTGAGATTGTGCGCGTCGGCCGCGCGGCGGAGCATCTGCAGCCCGGCCTCGCCGTGGCCCTGGAAGCTGTAGGGCGAGCTGCGCGGCTTGAACGCGCCGCCGCGCAGCACTTTCGCGCCCGCGCGCTTCACGGCGGCCGCCGTCGCCATGCACTGCTCGTCGGTCTCGGCGGAGCACGGGCCGGCCATGACCACCACCTCGTCGCCGCCGATGCGGACGTCGTCGATGCTCACGACGGTGTTCTCGGGCTTGTAGCTCCGGCTCGCGCGCTTGTAGGGCTCGGAGATGCGCAGCACTTCGTGAACGCCGTCGAGAATCTCAATCATCTCCTTCTCGACCTTGCCCGCGCCGACCACGCCGAGGACGGTGCGCGTGGCGCCCGACGACCGATGCACGTCCATGCCCAGTTCGAGAAGACGGGCGATGACCGAATCGATCTGCGCTTCGCTGGCCCGCTCTTCCATGACAACGACCATGACCTGTCTCCTGCTTTCCTATTCCCCGACGGCCGGGGCGGGTTCGTCCCCGCTCCGGCTCGCGGCGCGCTCGGCGCGCCTGGCCTCGTCGATGATCCGCTCGAAGATGCGGACCACGGCCTCGGCCGTCAGCGGCCCGGCCAGCTCGGTGGCCGTCTGCCTGACGCTGTTCAGCACCTGCGCCTCGCGCTCGGGCTGGTAAATCGGCAAATCCGCCTCGTGCTTCAGCTTGCCGACCTCCACCGCGCACGCCACGCGGACGTTGAGCAGGCGCACGAGCTGCGCGTCGATGACGTCGATCCGGCCGCGCAGTTCTTCGATATTCGTCAGGACTTCAGCCACCGCACATATTCCTCCACGCGCACGTTGAGATCGTGTGACGCCCCGGCGTCGGCAATGACATTCACCAGCGCGCTTCCCACGACGGCGGCGTCGGCCCACCTGCCCACTTCCCGCACCTGCTCCGGTGTGGAGATGCCGAACCCGAGGGCAATGGGCAAGGGGCTCTGGGCCCGAATCCTGCGCACCATCGCTTCGGCACCCTCCGCGATCGCCGCGCTGGCGCCCGTCACTCCGAGTCGCGAGATCGCGTACAGAAACCCGCTGCCGAGCGAGGCGGCCCGGCGCAGGCGGTCGTCGGTCGTCGTCGGACTGAGCAGGAGAATTGTATCAATCCCCCGCGAACTGAGCAGCGATCGGAACTCGCCGGCCTCCTCGATCGGCAGGTCGAGCACGAGCACCCCGTCCACGCCCGCCGCGCGGGCCGCCTCGGCGAACCGCTCGGCACCGAACCGCAGAATCGGATTCGCGTAGCTGAACAACACTATCGGCACGCGGAGGCCGGCGCGTAAGCGGCCCAGCATCTCGACGACGCCGGCCAGGGTCGTCCCGGCGGCCAGCGCGCGCTCGGTGGCCCGCTGGATGACCGGGCCGTCGGCGAGCGGGTCCGACCAGGGCACGCCCACTTCGATCACATCCGCGCCGCCCCGCTCGAGCGCATGGAGGATGCCTTCGGTGCGGGCCAGATCGGGATCGCCCGCCGTGATGTAGGTGACGAGGCCCGGGCCGTTGCCGCGGCGGCGCAGCGCGGCGAAGGTGTCCGCCAGCCGGCTCACTTCAGCGCCTCCATGACCGACTGGACGTCCTTGTCGCCGCGTCCCGACAGGTTGACGAGGATCACCGTCCCTTCGGGCACGTCCGCCGCGAGCCGCAGCGTGTAGGCCACCGCATGCGCCGACTCGAGTGCCGGCAGAATACCTTCGCGCCGCGCCAGCACCTGGAAGCCGTCGAGCGCCTCGGCGTCCGACACGTGCGCGTACTCGGTGCGCCCCAGCTCGCGCAGCCAGGCGTGCTCGGGACCGACGGCGGCGTAATCGAGTCCGGCCGAAATTGAATGTGTCAGCTCGATGTTGCCGGCCTCGTCCTGCAGGACGAACGTCCGCGTGCCGTGCAGCACGCCCGTGAGTCCGCCCGCAAACCGCGCCGCGTGCCGCCCCGGCGCGATCCGCTCGCCGCCCGCCTCGACCCCGATCAACCGCACGTCGCGGTCCTCCAGGAAGCCATCGAAGATGCCGATGGCGTTGCTCCCGCCGCCGACGCACGCCACGACGATGTCGGGCAGCCGTCCCGCCTGCGCGAGGATCTGCGCGCGCGCTTCACGGCCGATCACCGACTGGAACTCGCGCACCATCAGCGGGTACGGATGCGGGCCGAGCGCCGAGCCGAGCAGATAGTAGGTGTGGGCGACGTTGGTCACCCAGTCGCGCATCGCCTCGTTGATGGCGTCTTTCAGCGTGCGGCTGCCGGAATCGACGCGCCGCACGCGGGCGCCGAGCAGTTCCATGCGGACCACGTTGAGCGCCTGGCGGCGCATGTCCTCCGACCCCATGTAGACGTCGCACTCGAGGCCGAGCAGCGCGCAGGCGGTGGCCGTCGCCACGCCGTGCTGGCCGGCGCCGGTTTCCGCCACGACCCGAGTCTTGCCCATGCGCCTGGCCAGGAGCGCCTGCCCGAGTGCGTTGTTGATCTTGTGCGCCCCGGTGTGCGTCAGGTCTTCCCGCTTGAGGAAGATCCGGACGCGGTCCGCCAGGCGCCGCGTCTCGTACAGCGGTGTCGGACGGCCGACGTAGTGCGACAGGAGCCGATCCAGCTCGTCGCGGAACGCCGGATCCTCGCGCGCGGCGAAATAGCCGGCGGCCAGCTCGTCGATCGGCGCGACGAGCGTCTCGGGCACGAACCGCCCGCCGTACGCGCCGAAATAGCCGCGGGCGTCGGGGTCACGCCGGGCGAAGACGGGACGCTCAGTCATGGCCGATGTCACCTTGCTCAAAGGCACTCCGTGCGCGTTCGAGAAAGCGCGCCACTTTGTCGAGGTTCTTCACGCCCGGCGCATCCTCCACGCCGGACGACACGTCCACGCCGTAGGGTCCGACTCTCACGATCGCGTCCCAGACGTTACGCTCCGTCAGGCCGCCCGCCAGCACAATCCGCCTGGTCCGGGCAATCGCGGCCGCCCGATCCCAATCGACCACGGTCCCCGTGCCGCCGCGACGCACCGAATCGGCCGCGTCGAGGAGAAACGTCGTGTGCGGCGGCCACGCCGGACATATCGCATCCGCCTCGTCCACGCGGACGGCGCGCAGCACCGGCCAGCCGAGCGAGGTCGCATAGTCGGCGGGTTCGTCGCCGTGGAGCTGCACGGCGGAGATGCCCGTCTGCTCGATCACGCGCCGGATGCCGTCGACAGACTCGTTGACGAAGACGCCGACGCTGGTCACGCCCGCCGGCAGTTCGGCGATGATGCCGGCGGCGCTCGAGGCATCGATCCGCCTCGGGCTCCCGGGCCAGAACACGAAGCCGAGCGCGTCGGCCCCGTGCCTGGCCGCGTGCAGGGCATCGTCCCGCCGCGTGATCCCGCAGATCTTCACGAACATCGACCCACACCGATCAAGGCACGAATCGCGGCTTCCGGATCCGGATCGGTCATGAACCGCTCGCCGATGAGAAACGCCCGGAAGCCGGCGCCGGCCAGGCGCTCCAGGTCGGCGCGCGACTGCAGGCCGCTCTCGCTGACGCCAATCACGCCGCGCGGCATTCTCGCGGCCAGCCGGTACGACGCGTCGACGTCGACCTGCAGCGTGCGCAGGTTCCGGTTGTTGACGCCGACGAGACGGGCCCCCGCGTCCACGGCACGCGACAACTCGACCTCGTCGTGCACTTCGACGAGCGCGGCCAGGCCAAGCTCATGGGCGCGCGCCTGGAGCCGGACCAGCTCGTCCTGTTCGAGCGCCGCCACGATGAGCAGCACGGCGTCGGCGCCCGCCGCCCGCGCCTCGAGCACCTGGTATTCATCCACGATGAAATCCTTGCGCAGCAGCGGCAGCGACACCGCCTTCCTCACCGCTTCCAGATGGGCCAGCGTGCCGTCGAAACAGGTGGGCTCCGTCAGGACCGAGATCGCCGCCGCGCCGCCGCGCTCGTACGCCCTCGCGATGGCCGCCGGATCGTAATCCGCCACCAGCACGCCCTTCGACGGCGACCGCCGCTTGCACTCGGCAATCACATTGACCCGTCCGTCGGCTTCGAGCGCCTGCTCGAAGCGAACGCGGTCGGGCGCTGCCGCCGCCGCGCGCCGTTGGAGCGCCGCGCGCGGCTCCCGTTCGCGCCTCACCGCCGTGACGCGCTCGGCCGCGGCGACGATCGTCCGCAGCAGATCGGGAGCGGCTGCGCTCATACCGCCGCCTTCCTGTCCCGAGCGACGTCGAGAGGCCTGCCCTGAGCGGCGTCGGGGGAGCCCTGTGAGACCCGGGCCATCCGGTCGAGCGTCGTCCGGGCCGCGCCCGAGTCGATGGCTGCCCCCGCCAGGGCGATGCCCTCGCGCACCGACCCGGCGCGCCCGGCCACCAGCAGCGCCGCACCCGCATGCAGCAGCACCACGTCACGGGCGGGGCCCCTCGTGCCGGCCAGGACGTCCCGCACGATCGCGGCGTTCTGCACCGCGTTGCCACCCTGGAGGTCCGCCGGCGACGCCTTCGACAAGCCGAATTCACCCGGATGCACATAGAACGTATTCGCCATGCCGCCCCGGCACTCCAGCACCTTCGTGTAGCCGGTCGTCGACATCTCGTCGAGGCCGTCGACGCCGTGCACGACCCACGCGCGTTCGCACCCGAGCCGCAGCAGCGCGCGCGCCACGAGATCGGCCAGCTCCGGCCGCGGCACGCCGACGATCTGCCGCTGCGCGCCCGCGGGATGGGTGAGCGGGCCGAGCAGATTGAACGCCGTCCGGATGCCCAGCTCCCGCCGCGTCTGTGCCGCATGCTTCATCGACGGGTGAAACGTCGGCGCGAAGAAGAACGCGATGTTCGCCTCGTGGAGCGTGCGCTCGACGACCGGCGGCGGCGCCGCCACGTTGACCCCGAGCTGTTCGAACAGATCGGCGCTGCCGCAGCGGCTCGAGACCGATCGGTTGCCGTGTTTGGCCACGCGCACCCCGCAGGCGGCGACGACGAGCGCGGCGGCCGACGAGATATTGAAGGTGCCGGACCTGTCGCCGCCGGTCCCGCACGTGTCGAATACCTCGCCCGCCGGGGCCGCCAGCTTCACCGCGTGCTCGCGCATCGTCCGCGCAAAGCCGACGAGCTCGGCCGGCCGCTCCCCTTTCATGACGAGCGCCGACAGCAGCGCCCCGAGCGACGCGGACGGCGCGCGTCCCTCCATCACCTCGCGCATCGCGCCGGCCGCCTCGTCTTCGGTGAGGTCCTCGTGGCGGGCGAGCTTTTCGAGCAGCGAAGTGAACATCACAGTTCCAGGAAATTCTGCAGGATGCGCCGGCCTTCATCGGTCAGCACCGATTCAGGGTGGAACTGCACGCCGTGCACGGGATAGGTGCGGTGCCGCACCGCCATGATGATCCCGTCCTCGCGGGTCCGCGCCGCCACTTCGAGTTCGGGCGGCAGATCGGCGGGGGCAATCACGAGCGAATGATACCGGCCGGCCTCGAACGGCTCGGTGATGCCGCTGAACACGCCTTTGCCGTCGTGCACGACCGTGGACGTCTTTCCGTGCATTGGCGCGTTCGCCCGGCAGACGGTGCCGCCGTAGACCATCCCGATCGCCTGGTGCCCGAGACAGACGCCGAGGATCGGCGTCCCGGGCCCCAGCCGGCGGATGACCTCGGCCGTAATCCCGGCATCCTCAGGGCGTCCAGGGCCCGGTGAAATGACGATGCGGTCCGGGCGCATCGCCTCGACCTCGCCCACCGCGATCTCGTCGTTGCGGTACACACGGATATCGGCGCCAAGCTCGCCCAGGTACTGCACGAGGTTGTAGGTGAACGAGTCGTAGTTGTCGATGACCAGGAGCATTCAGAGCCCCCCCTGTGCCAGTTCCAGCGCCTGAATCACCGCCCGTGCCTTGTCGCGCGTCTCCTCGTACTCGGCGGCGGGGTCCGAGTCGGCGACGATGCCCGCGCCCGCCTGGACGTAGGCGCGCCCGTGCTCGATGACCACCGTGCGAATGGTGATGCAGAAGTCGAGATTGCCGGCGAAGTCGAGATAACCGACCGCGCCGGCGTACACGCCGCGCCGCCGGTTCTCCAGCGCGGCGATGATTTCCATCGCGCGGACCTTGGGGGCCCCCGACACGGTGCCCGCCGGGAAGCACGCCACGAGCGCGTCGAGCCGGTCGTACCGGTCCGACAACTGTCCCTCGACAATCGACACCAGGTGCATCACATGCGAGTAGCGCTCGAGCGCCATGTACGTCGGCACCTTGACGGATCCATAGGTGGACACCCGGCCGACGTCGTTGCGGCCAAGATCGACGAGCATCACGTGCTCGGCCCGCTCCTTCTCGCTGCGCTTCAACTCCTCGGCCAGGCGCAGGTCATCCTCCCCGGTGCGGCCGCGCGGCCGCGTCCCGGCGATCGGGTGCGTCTCGATCCGCCGTCCTTCGACCCGCACCAGCATCTCCGGCGACGAGCCGACAATCGCGCGTTCGCCCATCCGCAGGAAGTACATGTAGGGCGACGGGTTCACGTGGCGCAGCGCCCGGTACGCCATGAAGGGATCCGCATCGAAGCCGGTCTCGAACCGCTGCGACAGCACGAC
>JACQZV010000065.1 GCA_016213695.1 Acidobacteriota bacterium
AGGCCGGCAATGAACCGCCCCTCGGCGGGGTACTCGAACATCAGCGCCCGCCGCTGGTTCACGTTGGCCTGCGTGGAGCACACCGGCTGGGACGTGCCGTCGGGCAGCGTGCAGGGGCCGAGTCCGAGAAAGAGCGCCGGGTTGAGCGCCTTCATGTTCCACAGCCGGTCCGTGTAGTTGCCGATGTAGCTTGCCGACACGGCCATGGCGGCGCCGAGCTGGCGCTCGACCACCAGGTCCCACGACTGCTTCCGCGTGTTCCGCTGGTCGGGATCGACGGCGAGGTACTGGCCGGCAACCGGAAACACGGCGTTGGCATCGAACACTCGCGGGAATGGATTGCCGCCCGGGAACGTCGCGAACGGATCGTCCAGCCGCGCGTTGAGGATGCGGACGTCGGCGCCCCAGGGAGGCGCGACCGACGTGTTCAGGTGGTACTGGGCGTTGACGAAGTCGTAGCCCATGCCCCAGCCGGCTCTGAGCGAGGTGCGGCCGTCGCCGGTGACGTCCCAGGCCGCGCCCACGCGCGGCGAGAAGTTATCCCACTGCTTGTTCATTCCCGACTTGCCGCCCACGAAGCCGTCATCGCCCGGGTAGAGGAAGCCGGCGGGCGCGTTCCGGAACACGCCGCTCCTGACGCCGCGGCGGAACCGGTCGACGTCGAAGTTGTAGATGAACCCGTTGTCAATCTGCTGCGGGAAGAACGGCTCCCAGCGTCCGCCGTAGTTCAGCGTGAACCTCGTGCCGAGACGCCACGTGTCGTTGGCGTAGAAGCCCGCGTACCACTCGTACATGTCCAGGAAGTTCGGGTTGGCCTGGATGAACTGACTGACATTGCCGAGGAGGAAATCGGAGAGGCCGTGGCCGGTCACCTGCCCGTTCACCGTGAAGTTCCCCATCGCGCGCACGTTGGCCGTCGTGAACGAATCCCACTGGGCGATGTTCGCGCCGAACGAGAACTGGTGCGCGCCCCGAATCATCGTCAGGTCGTCACCGACCTGAAGCGTTCGCGTCTTATAGCGCGCCTCGGTCTGCACGGCGCTGCCGAGATTGAACCCACCGACGACGGTCATCTGGAGGTAATCGGGAAGAAACGAAAACATCCTGATGCCGACGTCGGGGCCCGAGAAGTAGCCCTCGTGCTGGCGGTGGATGTTCGTGTAGTTCCACGCCGCATGCAGCGCGTTGACCGTCGACGAGTTCATCACCCACGTTTCGCCGAGCGTCAGCGAATGCGCGATGTTGTCGAACCCGCCGCGGCTGGCCGCCAGCAGGTTGTCCGGCGTCTTGCGCAGCGGCGGCGGACTCACGTACGTGGTGGCCATGTACCGGCCGAAGAGGTTGTGATTACCGGAGAGCTGGTAATCGACCCGGCCGATGCTCTGCCCCTCGTCGCTGTCGATCGCCTGCCCGAACGCCACGCGGCCGCATGGGTCGGTCGTGGACGGCAGCTTGCGGGCGATGGCCAGTGCGGCCGGACTGAAGAGCGCCGGATTGACGCGGTTATTCACGAACGGCCCGCGCAACGTCAGCGGCTGCGCGGAGCACGGGGGCGAGGCGAGCGCCGTGAAGTCGCCCGCGAGCATGGCCGGCGTCGGCACGAACGCCAGGTTGCTCGTGGGCGTCTGCCGGATGTAGGTGCCCTGATAGCCGCCGAAGAAGAACAGCCGGTCGGCCACGATCGGCCCGCCGACGGTGCCGCCGAACTGGTTGCGGTTGAGGCCGTCGCCCTCGCGCGCGCCGTCGGGACGGACCCGGGCAAACGGATGCGTCGCATTGAAACGGTGATTCCGCCAGAACTCGAAGCCGCTGCCGTGGAAGGCGTTGGTGCCCGAGCGCGTGACCGCGTTGACCGACGCGCCGGTGTGCACGCCGCTCCCCGCGTTGAGCGCGCCGGTTTCGACGCGGAATTCCTGGAGCGCGTCGGGGAACGGCAGCGGCAGGTTCAGGTTGTCGTACGGGTTGTTGTGCATCGCCCCGTCGAGCATGTACGCGGTGCTGCTGCCGAGTCCGCCGGCCACCGCAATCTCAACGCCGCCCGAGCTGCCCTGCACGCTGCGCGTGGACGCCTCGCCGGTGGCGACGGCGGCGCCGGCCAGCTCGATGAGCTGCATCGGGTTGCGGCCGTTGAGCGGCAGCTCGACAATGCGGGCGTTCTCGATCACCGCGCCGATGCCGGCGCGCTGCGTGTCGACGAGCGGCGCGGCCGCCTCGACCGCCACCGTCTCGCTCAGCTCGCCGAGCGACAGCGTGACGTTAATCGTCGGACTGCTGCCGACCTGCAGCACGATGCCGGTCTGCTGGTACGTCCGGAAGCCGGCCAGCGAGACCTCCAGCCGGTAGGGCCCGAGCGGCAGGTTTGTCAGCGTGAAGGCGCCACGTTCGTCACTGACGGCTTCCCGTCGAACGCCCGTGTCGGTCTGGGCCGCCGTGACCGTGACGCCCGGGAGCACACCACCGCTGGCATCGAACACGGTCCCGCTGATCTGTGCCGTGGCCTGCGCCAGTGCGTGGGTGGCGGCCAGCACGAGGACGAGCGCGCTGCCGGCAACAACTCGCACGAGACGATGCATGCAACCTCCTGAAGGGGCGCGGACCCCGACGAACGGCGGCGAGTATACCTCCGAACGGCGCCGGGCTTTCCGCGTGATAGGCTGAGCGCCGATGAAATTTCTGACCTTCAGCACCGCCGCCGATGCGCGGCCGCGCCTCGGCGCCCTGCGCGGCGATCGCGTCGTCGAGCTGCCGGGCACGCTGCTCGATCTGATTGCCGCCGGCCCCTCGCGATGGCGCACCGTCGCCGGAGAGATCGCCGGCGGACGCATCGACGCTCCCGCGCATGAAGTCGCCGGCATCCGCTGGCACGCGCCGATTCCGCGTCCGGCCAAGAACGTCTTCTGCGTCGGCCGCAACTACGCGGGCCACGTCGCCGAAGCGACGCGCGCGCGCGGCGCCGAGGTGAAGCTGCCGACGATTCCGCTCTTCTTCACGAAGACGCCGACGACGGTGACCGGTCCCTGCGACGACATCCTCTGGGACCGCGCCGCCACGCAGAAGGTCGACTGGGAGGCGGAGCTGGGCGTCATCATCGGCGTCAGCGGCCGGAACATTCCGCGCGCCGCGGCGCTGCAGCACGTCTTCGGCTACACGGTCATCAACGACGTGACCGCCCGCGACCTCCAGGACGCGCACGGCCAGTTCTTCAAGGGCAAGAGCCTCGACGGCTTCTGCCCCATGGGGCCGTCGGTCGTGACGCCGGACGAGTTCGGCGACCCGCACGCCAAAGCCGTGACGCTTCGCGTCAACGGCGTGGTCAAGCAGCAGGGCCACACGCGCGACATGATCTTTCCGATCGACATCCTCATCGAGTCGCTGTCGCGCGGCATGACGCTCGAGGCGGGCGACATCCTGGCCACGGGGACACCCGACGGCGTCGGATTCGCGCGCACGCCGCCCGAGTTCCTCGCGGACGGCGACGTCATGGAGACCGAAGTCGAGGGCATCGGCGTGCTGCGCAATCGGATCGTGGCGCGGTGAGACGGGCCACGGAGACACGGGGACACGGAGGAGCCATCGCATGACGACTGCACCGCACCCTCTGACCGTCAACGAGATCATCGACACCCGGCCGGTCAGCGGGTTTCAGATTCTGACCATCGTGCTGTGCAGCCTCGTCCTCCTGCTCGACGGCTTCGACACCCAGGCCATGGGCTTTCTCGTGCCGCCCATTGCCGAGGAGCTGGGGATCCCGCTCAGCGCGTTCGGCCCGGTCCTCTCCGCAGGCCTGTTCGGCCTCATGATCGGCGCCATGAGCGCCGGCCCGATAGCCGACCGCTGGGGCCGCAAGTGGGCCATCGTCGTCTCGGCGCTCGCCTTCGGCGCCTTCTCGCTGGCGACGCCCCAGGCGGACACGACCGGCGAGCTGGTGACGCTCCGGTTCCTGACCGGCCTCGGCCTCGGCGGCGCCATGCCGAACGTTGTCGCGCTCGCGTCGGAGTACGCGCCGAAGCGGCTCCAGCCGATTCTCGTCACCGCCATCTTCGCCGGCATGGGGGGCGGCGCCGTGCTCGCCAGCCTCGTCGGCGGCGCACTCATTCCCGTCTGGGGCTGGCGGTCCGTGTTCTACGTCGGTGGCATGCTGCCGATCGCGCTCGCCCTCGTGCTCGTCAAGGCGCTGCCTGAATCGGTGCGCTTCCTCACCGCCAGGGGCGACGACTCCGCGCGCGTGGCCGCGATCATCCGCCGCATCGCGCCCGATCTCGGCGAGCTGCCCGCCGCGGCGGCGACGGCGACACCAGGCGGCGTGCCGGTGGCGGAGCTCTTCAGCGGCGGCCGCACCACGGGCACGCTGCTGCTGTGGGTGCCGTTCTTCATGAACCTGCTCATCCTCTATTTCATCCTGAGCTGGCTGCCGAGCCTGCTGCGCCAGGCCGGCATGCCGGTCGCGGCCGGCATCACGGCGGTCATGGTGTTCAGCATCGGCGGCATCATCGGCGCCCTGGTGCAGGGGCCGATCATGAAGGCGTTCGGCGTGTTCCCGACGATGGTGGCCGAGTTCGTGGTGTCGCTCGGCCTGGTGGTACTCGCGTCGCTGATCTTCGCGAACTTTCAGCTGATGATGGCGGTGACCTTCACGCTCGGCGTCAGCGTGCAGGGCGCGCAGGCGGGACTGAACGTGCTGTCCGCCATGTACTATCCGACCGTCATCCGCTCCACCGGCGTCGGCTGGGCGCTCGGGATCGGCCGCATCGGATCGATTGTGGGACCGATCATCGGCGGCGTGATGCTGTCGATGCAGTGGACGCCGCAGCAGATCTTCATGGCGGGCGCCGTCCCCGCCATCTGCGCCGCCGTGGCCGTGCTGGCGAGCGGCGCGCTGCAGGGACGCGCCAGCCCCTGCCACCCGGACGCCGAGCCGGCGCCCATCGCCGCGCACTGACGGACCGGAGCGGGGGGGTGGG
>JACQZV010000067.1 GCA_016213695.1 Acidobacteriota bacterium
GTGGCCGCCGCCGGTCGGCCCGCCCTGGCCCGTGCCCGGCGTCAGGGTGAGATCCTCCTTCGAGGATCGGCCCGCGTAGTCAATCGTCCGGGTGTAGCTCTTGAGCTGGTTGGCCGGCCAGTCGTGCGCCGGGGAAAAATTCTGCCCCACCGCGGCGACGTAGCCGGTGGTTCCCGAGTACTCGATGCTGTTGAGGTTCTCGCCGCCCATCGCCTTGACGGCGGCCTGCAACAGCGTCCGGGCATCCGGATCCGATTCCTGGGCGGTGCCTGCCACGCGGGTCAGGGCCACCAGTACGACGGCGAAGAGAATCCCCAGTCTGCTCTGCATATCGCGTCCTTTCTTGTTTCTTCTGTCCAGGCGGTCAGACCCGGCGCACCATGGCCGGCACGAGGTGTTTGATCGACGGCGCGCCAACCTGCTGCATGATGGCGAGGAGCTCCGTGCGCAACAGGTCGAGCACCCGCTCGACGCCGGGCTGGCCGAACGCGCCCAGGCCCCAGATAATACGGGCGGCCGACGCACACGGCGGTCGCGCCCAGGCAGAGCGCCTTGGCGATGTCGGTGCCGCGGCGGAAGCCGCTGTCGACGAGGACCGGCATGCGCCCGCGGACCTGCTCGACGATTTCCGGCAGCGCGTCGATCGTCGCGCGCCCGCTGTCCTCACTGCGGGCGCCGTGATTCGAGACGACAATCGCGTCGACGCCGGCCTTGACGGCGAGCTCGGCGTCCTCATGCGCGAGGATCCCCTTGAGGACGACTTTCATGCGGGTCGTGTCGCGGATCCGCTTGATGGTGTCCCACGTCATTGCAGACGACTGGATGTTGGAGAGGCCGGACAGGTCCACGCCCTCGTACATCGGCCGGCCGTCGTAGGTGGCCGTGAGGCTGCTGCGGTCGTGGCAGGCCGAGCAGGTGCGCGTGTCCGTGCGCTGCAGCCGGAAGAGCGTTTCCTGATTGCGGCCGCCGTTGCGGTCCACGGTGACCGCGACGACGGGGCAGCCGGCTCTCTCGGCGCGTGCCAGGAAGGCTCTTGTGACCTCCCACTTGTTCGTCGCGTACAGCTGATACCAGATCGGCCCGCCCCGCGCGGCCATCACGTCTTCGGGTGATGTCGTCGACTGCGTCGAGAGGATCATCAGGTGGTTGCCCGCCCTGGCCGCCCGCGCAACCGCCGCTTCGCCGCCCTCATGGTAGGCGCGGTGGCCGCCGATCGGCGCGACGACGATCGGCGTGGCATATCTCGCGCCCAGGATGTCCACGCTCATGTCGACCTTGCTGACGTCCACGAGCCGCCGCGGCCGGAGCTGGAATTTCAGGAAGCCTTCCCGGTTCGCCCGCAGCGTGACTTCATCGTCGATGCCGGAGGCCATGTATCCGAAATGCGCGGGCGGCACGTTCCTCCGCGCCACCGGCTCGAAGTCGAACACATTGATGGCATCCCCGGGCTTCGTGATGAGGTCCTGCAGGTCGGCCGGCGCCCACAGCATCGGGTCCGGAAGCTTCTGGGGCGCCCGCGCCGGTGTCTGAGCGGCCAGCCCCGCCAGCCCCGGAAAGGCGAGCAGCGGACTGGCGGCGAGCCACTTCAGCAGTTGCCGCCGGCTTTCGGATTGCTCACTCGACTGCATGGCGTTCCTCACTTCGCCTTCGCCGCCAGCACGCGCCGGGCAAAGAGCAGAATCTGCGACGAGGTTTCCTCGTCCTCGCCGTCGCCCATCCCGGTCCACACACTCATGTGGCTGCGGCCCGGGACCTTGTGCACGGTGACGTCGGTGTGGCCCGCCGCGCGGAGCGCCGCGGCGAAGTCCGCGTTCTGCCGCTGCCGCCACTGTTCGTCGCCGTCGGTGTCCAGGATGAGCACCGGAGGCAGATCGGCGCGGAGGTAGCGGGCGGGGGAGGCTTCCATCCACACCTTCCGGTCCGTGCCCCAGACATAGGTGGGGCGGTCGGGCGCCACGCCCGGCTTATCCACCCAGAAGAAGCCGCTCACCGGGGCGACGCCCTTGATGTCGCGGGGCGAGAGCTGGTGCGCGGCCAGCCAGCGCGGGTCGGTGGCGAGCAGCATCGCGAGATACGCCCCCGCCGAGTGGCCGATGACGATGATCCGGTCGGGGTCGCCGCCGTGCTGCCGGATATTGCGCTTCACCCACGCGAAGGCGGCCGCCGCGTCCTGAATGTGCGCGGGGTGCGACACCTGCGGCGACAGGCGGTAGCTCGCCACCGCCGTCACGTATCCCGCGGCGGCGAACCGATGGCCGACGAAGCCTTCATCGCGCCGGTCGCCGGCCTCGAGCGCGCCGCCGTGCAGCGACAAGATCACCGGAGCGCTGCTGGCGCCCTGCGGGATGTAGAGGTCGAGACGATCCTTGCCGCCCCGGTACTCGGCGCCGGCCACGTAATCGAGATCCCGGACGATCGTGACCTTCTCCGACTGCGCCGCTGCCGGGATCGCCCAGAGCACCAGGCCGAGCGCCGCGACCAGATGCCGGGTCATGCCGTCCTCACCGGAAGTTGGCGACGCCGCGCGCCGCGCCCGTCAGTTCGAGGATATGCAGCCCCGTGCCGGCCCGGTCGGCCGCATAGACGTAGCCGCGGTCGTCCACCTCGACGTTGTTGGTCTGGATGCCTTTGACGCACGGGTCGCCCGGGCGCCCCGCCGCGCACGCGGTCTTGCCGGTCGGCGCCGGGATGTAATACCCGATTTCGGTCGGGTGGAACGGATCCCGGACATCGACGGCGCGCACGCCGGCGTTGAAGTGCGCGACGAACATCACGCGGTTGTAGTAGATCGGCGAGAAGTTCTCGTGCGTGGAGTGCGTCCCGAACCGCCCGGCGCCGCGGCCGCAGTAGTGGCCGCTCGCCTCGGGCACGGTCCAGTTCGCGACGCCGAAGGGTCTCGTCTCGGTCGTGATGTCGGCGATCCACATCATCGCGCGCGGGCTCGTGGCGCACTCACGGCCGGTGGCTTCGTCGACGATGACCAGCATGTCGCGGACGTTGTCCTTTTCCTTCGCGAACTCCGCGATCGGCATGCGCAGCAGCGGAAAGACATTGTGCGCGCCGACGTTCGGCGGCAGATCCATCCGGCTGATCTGGGGGTACAGCAGGTTGGCTTCGGTGGGCTCGGCTGGTCCCTTCAGGAGCTTCTCGCGATCGACGATCTGGACGACGCCCTCGCGGACGTACCCGTACGCGAAGTAGACGCGGTTGCCCGCCGGCCCTGTGGAGATCGGCCCGTGCAGGCCGTTGTCGCCGGGCGGCGTGCCCGTCGATCCGGGCTGCTGTCCGGGCAGGCCGAAGTCGCGGATGAACACCGGCCTGGTGGGATCGCTCAGGTCGTAAATCTTGGTCATGCGCGGCACGCGCCAGCCGGGCTGCCCCGACACGAGGTACGCGATGCCGGTGTCGCATTCCCACCAGCTCTTGTGCGTGCCCCTCAAGCCGCTGACGATCACGGTGATGCGGCTCGGTTTCGCCGGATCGGTGACGTCCCACATTTCGTGCGCCGAGTCCGCCGTGTTGCCGTACGCGCGGAGCAGATAGAACTTGCTCCGGTCGGCGCGCGGCAGCGTGGCACCGCTGCAGATGCGCACCTGCTGCGCGCCGCCCGATTCGCTCGCCGTCGCGCCGCTCTCGGACGTGCCGAGCGGCTGGCCGGGAATGTGTGCCAGGTACTTCGGGTTCTTCGGATCGGTGACGTCGATAATCGACGTGCCGTTCGGCTCCTGCCGGCCCGTCATCGGATTGAGCGCGTTGCCGCCGTGATGGCCGACGTAGGCAATCCAGCGGTCGCCCTGCCGTTTGATCTCCGGCTGGTAGGCGCTTCGGCCCTGGAGGTCGTTGTAGCCGACGAGCTGCATGTCGCGGCTGTCGGCGCCCTCCTCGCCTCCATTTGTACCCTGCCGCTGCGCCGCCACCGCGGCGCCGAGAGCCATCGTCAACGCCGCACAGACCAGATGCCGTTGCGTCATATGCCCCTTCTTTGGACGTCAGCTGCGGTGTGCCTCACCGACGAGCCGCAGTGACCTCGAAGTTGCGAGTCGCGGGTGCCGCCTAGGATATGTGGCGACGCGCCGCCCTTCAAGAGAGAAAGCCGCGTCCGTCCCCGTCACGCGCGCGTTGACTTCGCGCGGCTTTGAGGGGATATTCCCGGTGTCTGGAGGGCGTATGGCACGACGAGTGTGGTTGCCGCTGAGCCTCGCGGTGGTGGTGGTCGCGGTCGCGGGAGCGCAGGACGCGCGCGGCGTGCTGCAGACCGCCGCCGCGGCGATGGGCGCGAGCAACATGACATCCATCCAGTACACCGGCACGGGCTGGCAGGGGATGGTCGGCCAGAATGTCGCGCCCGATCAGGACTGGCCGCGCGTGGACCTGACCAGCTACACGCGGACCATCGACTTCGACACGATGTCGTCGCGGGAGGAATACGCGCGCGTCCAGGGCAGCAATCCGGCCCGCGGCGGCGGCGCCGGGTTCCCGTTCCTCACCGAACAGCGGGTCGTCAATCTCGTCAGCGGCAACTACGCGTGGACGCTGAACGCGCAGGGGCAGCCCGTTCCCCAGCCAGACGCCGCGGAACTGCGGCGGCTCGAAATCTTCCTGACGCCGTGGGGATTTCTGAAGGGGGCGATGGCGCCCGGCGCCAACCCGACGCTCGTCACGCGCAACGAATATGGCGGCCGGGCGAGCGTGGTGTCGTTCATGGCCTTCGGGAAGTACCGGGTGAACGGCACCATCAACGCCCAGAACCTGGTCCAGCGCGTGCAGACCTGGGTTCCCAATCCCGTCGTCGGCGACCTGTACTACGAGAACGTCTACACGAACTACCGGGACATGAACGGCGTGAAGGTGCCCCGCTTCCACCAGCACCAGGACTACGACGACGGCGGGAACGAGCCGAACGTGAGCGGCGGCGACCATGCGTTTGGCCTGGAGACCGTGTCGGCGCTTCGGGTGAATGTGGCCGGGGCCGCGCTCACCGTGCCGAACGAGGTTCGCAGCGCCACCGTGCCTCCCGTCCGCGTCCAGTCACAGAAACTCGGCGACGGCGTGTGGCTCGTCGGCGGCGGGTCGCACAACAGCGTGGCCGTCGAGTTCGGCGATCACGTCGCCGTGATCGAGGCGCCGCTCAACGAGGAACGGTCGCTGGCGGTGATCGGCGAGGTGAACCGGCTCATTCCCGGCAAGCCGATCCGCTTTGTCGTGAACACGCATCATCACTGGGACCATCTGGGCGGCATCCGCACTTACGTGCACGAGGGCGCGACCATCGTCACGCACGTCGGCAACCGTCCGTACTACCAGGAAGTGCTGCGGGCGCGGCCGTGGCTGCTGCAGCCCGATCGGCTGTCGCTGTACCCGCCGGAGGAATGGTCGGAGGGCTACATCTTCGAGACCGTACGCGAGAAGTACATCCTCGGGGACAGCACGAGAACCGTCGAGCTGTACACCGTCCAGGGTCTCGCCCACGCCGTGGGCATGCTGATGGTCTACATCCCGAAAGAGAAGATCGTCGTGCAGGCCGACCTGTACAATCCGCAGGCGCCCGCGCCCAACGCCAGTACCCGGACGTTCAACCAGAATCTTCAGCGCCTCAAGCTGGATGTCGCGACCATCGTCGGGATCCACGGCAATCCGGCGCCGATGGCGCAGTTCGTGCAAACCATGAGCAGAGCTCAGTGAGACGACCATGAACATTTCTGCGCGCGCATTCCTCGTTGCTCTCCTGGTTCCGCCTGTGGCCGGCGCGACGGCGCAGGAACAGCGGGCCGTCGTCCGGCTCGATCCCGCGCTTGACGAGGTCGTCTCGCCTGGCGCGCGGGTCGAAAAGGTGGCCGGCGATTTCGGGTTCACCGAGGGGCCGGTGTGGGTCCGCCAGGGCGGATACCTGATCTTCAGCGACATCCCCGCCAACGTGATCAACAAGTGGAACCCTGCCGATCGAAAGGTCTCGGTCTTCCTGAACAAGACCGGATTCACGGGGACGGACCCGGCAGGCGTCGGCGGTGAGCAGACCAACGCGCGGGGGCAGGCCATCTATCTGATCGGATCGAACGGCGTGACGCTCGACCCGCAGGGCCGCGTCACGTTCAATGCGATGGGCGACCGGCAGGTCGTGCGCGTGGAGGCCGACGGGAAGCGCACCGTCCTCGCGAGGGCGTACGAAGGCAAGTGGCTGAACAGCACGAACGATCTGGTCTACAAACGCAACGGGTCGCTCTACTTTACGGATCCGCCGTCGGGACTCCGGCGGCGGAATGACGACCCGAAGAAGGAGCTGCCGTTCAACGGCGTGTTCCTGTTCAAGGGCGGGACGCTCCAGCTGCTCTCGCGGGATCTGGCGAATCCCAACGGCATCGCGCTCTCGCCCGACGAGAAGATTCTCTACGTCAACAGCAGCGCCGACAGAAAGATCTACCGGTTCGAGGTCAGGGCGGACGACACGGTGGCCGACGGCCGGCTGCTCGTGGACATGAGCGCCGAAAAGGAACCGGGCGTGCCCGACGGCATGAAGGTGGACGAGAAGGGGAATCTCTACTCGACCGGCGCGGGCGGCATCTGGGTGATCACGCCGCAGGGGAAGCACCTCGGCACGCTCGTCTTTCCCGAACAGCCGGCGAACCTGGCCTTTGGCGACGCCGACGGCAAGACCCTCTACGTCACGGCGCGCAGCGGCCTCTACCGGATTCGACTGAACGTGCCCGGCGTGCGACCGTAGCCATGCCCCGGTCACTCTTCGGCGTGCTGCTGGTACTCCTTGGGGGTCCCGCGGCATCCGCCCAACAACTCGCCGGCAATCTTCCCTGAATCAGTGATGCGTATCTTCCACCCGACCGACTTTTCTCCCGCGAGCGACGTGGCGTTCGTCCACGCGCTGAAGCTGGCCCTTGGCGGCGGCGGGTCGTTCACCGTGTTCCACTTCGCCGGTGGCGACCCGGACGACGACACGCGTGAGTTTCCGCACGTGCGCGACACGCTCGCCCGGTGGGGCCTGCTCCCGCCCAACAGCCCGCGCGAGGATGTCGCCTCGCTCGGCGTGCACGTGCGCAAGGTCGCCGTCGGCGGCGACGACCCGACCGACGCGATCCTGAAGTATCTCGAGAAACACCCGGCCGATCTCATCGTCCTCGGCACGCACCAGCGGAGCGGCGCGGCCCGGTGGCTCGATCGCGAGGTCGCGCTTCCAGTGGCGCGCACGGCCGCGGTGCCGGCGCTGTTTGTCCCGCCCGACGTCGAAGGCTTCGTGAACGCCGCCACCGGCGCCGCCCGCATCACGCGGATCGTGCTGCCGATCGACGCGCATCCCCATCCCCGGCCGGCGCTCGAGCTGCTGCCGGGCCTGGTCGAGGCCGTGCAAGACGACGCCGTCAGCGTGGAGCTCGTGCACGTCGGGACGGACATCACCGCGCCGCACGTGCGCCTTCCGGAGGTCGCAGGCTGGACCTGGGAGACGCGCGTGGCGGCGGGCGATCCGGTCGAAGAGATTCTGCGGGCCGCGTTGAAGGCCGATCTGCTCGTGCTGACGACCGAAGGACGGCACGGCTTCCTCGACGCGCTGCGCGGCAGCACGACCGAGCGGATCGTCCGGGGCGCGCGCTGTCCGGTGCTGGCGATTCCCTCGACGACCCCGGCCTGAGCCCGCGGCCGTTCTGGAGTACACTCTGGCCACTTCACGACGGAGGCAGGCTGTGCACAGATCACTCCGGCTCGCCGCGCTCGCTCTGGTCGCGCTGACGGCGCAGCCCGCGCTCGCCCACCATTCCACCTCGGCGATCTTCGAGAACGACAAGACGATCACCGTGACCGGCACGCTGACCAAGGTGGACTGGATTAACCCGCACATCGCGATCTATCTCGAGGTGGGCGGCGGCGCCGCCGTCGAGACGTGGAAGATTCAGGGGAATCCGCCCGCCTGGTGGCGGACGGTCGGCGTCGGCCGCGCAGATTTCGCCAGGGGACTCGCGCAGAAGGTTGTCATCGACGCGCTGCCGGCGCAGGACGGATCGAAATACGGCTACCTCCGCCGCATCCGTTTTGCCAATGGCGAGACGCTCGAGTCGCTGAATTCGCTGTGAGGAGAGACGCCATGACTCGCATCCTGTGCACGGCCCTCGTGTCGGCGCTGCTGGCCGCCGGCCTGTCGGCGCAGCAGCCGGCTGCCACCGCCACGCCGCATCCCGATCTGAGCGGCATCTGGTCCACGTTTCCCGGCGTGAACGCCGTGTCCGCGCTCAAGCGCGAGACGGCTGATTCGCAGGTGGTGCAGAAGGTGGATCCGGTGGCCATTCGCGGGATCCGGCAGCAGGTGGCGGGCGCCCTGCCGTGGACGCCCGCGCCGTCGTACAAGCCGGAGTTCCAGGCCAGAGTCAAAGACCTCGACGATCATCAGAGCAAGACCGACCCGGTGTTCTACTGCGGCAAGCCGGGCGTGCCGCGTGTCGGCCCGCCGCGCCGGATCATCCAGCTCCCGAACGAGATGGTGTTCCTCTACGAGGACATGTCGGGGGATCCGTATCGCGTGATCCCGACCGACGGCCGGCCGCACCGCGCGAGCGCCAACCCGTCGTACTACGGCGACCCGGTGGGCCGCTGGGAGGGTACGACCCTGGTCATCGACGTGCGCAACTTCACGGACGAAGGCTGGTTCGGCGAGAAGGGCTACTTCCACACCGACGCGCTGCGCGTGACCGAGCGGCTGTGGCGCCAGGGCGAGAACCTGGTGTGGCAGGCGACGGTCGAGGATCCGAGCGTCCTCGCCGCGCCCTGGACGATGGCGCCGCGGATGATCCGGCCGTCGACGCAGCCGCTCGAGGAGTCGCCGCCGTGCCGCGAGCAGGACGGCGCGCTCCTGCGCAACGACGACCATCACGACCAGCGGTAGCGCCGCCTCACCGCCTACGGCATCGTCGTCAGCGACACGCTGAACGAGCCGGTCTCGGCCGAGTAGGTGGTCGCCTCGATCACATACGTGCCCGCCGTCAGTGTCGCCAGAATCCGCGAATTGAGGCCGCCGGCCGAGTCGTCATCCTCGGCGACGAGGGAGCCCGTCTGATCGCTGCCGCGCAGGAGGTACAGATAGGCGTCGGCCGTGGGCGACGTGAGGTCGATCTGCACGCGCGCCTGCGCCGACAGCGTGAAGCGGTAGTACTGGGCGTACGCGGCGCGGCGCGTGGAGGAGCACGACGAGGTCCAGGCGCCCTGCACCGTGGTGCCCACCGCGGTCGTGTTGATGGTGCAGGAGCCTGGTGCCGGCGTCGTGCTCGACGTGCCGGTGGCCCAGGCCGGCTGGCCGTCGGACCGGTACAGGACCACGTTCCCGTCGTTCTGCACGACGAGCCGGCTGTTTGGAGAGCCCGGCGTTCCCGTGGCCCAGCGGGCGACTCCCTGCCCGTCGTACACGACGAGGTTTCCGTCACCCTGCAGGAGCGTGTATCCCGCGCTCGTGCCGCCCGTGTTGCTCGACCACGGCGTGGTGCGGGCGACGTCATCGTAGAGCACGAGGTTGCCGTCGGCCTGGTAGAGCAGCCGGAACCGGCTGTTGCCGGAGGTGAGCGACTGCCCGGGCAGCAGGCGCGCGTCGGCCTGCAGCGTGTCGCGCTGGACGACCTGCAGCGTCACCGACGCCGTCGCGCTGCCGCTGCGCCCGTCCTGCACGGTGATCGTGGCGGTGACGGCGCCGATCTGGTCGGGTGCCGTCCAGACGGTGCTGGCTGCGGTCGCGTTGCCGAGCGTGCCGCGCGCCGCCGTCCATCGATAGGTCAGCGCGTCGCCATCGGGGTCCGTGGCGCTGGCCGTCAGCGTCGCGGTCCGGCCCGTCTGCACGGTGCAGGGACTGCAGCTGGCCGTGACCGTGGGCGCGCGGTTGGACGGCGTTGGCGTGGACGTCCCGCCGTAGATGGCGGCTGCGCCGGCGATGTCATCGGACTGGAGATCGTCGGTGTTGCTGGCCCGGTTCATGATCGACGCCACCGACTGGCCGTGCTCGTACGGATGGCCGAGCCCAAGCACGTGCCCGAATTCGTGCAGCGCGACGCGA
>JACQZV010000068.1 GCA_016213695.1 Acidobacteriota bacterium
GAAGTGCGACTTCGGGTAGACGGCGACCTTGTCGACGCGGCGAAGAACCGCCCCCGTCAACGCGTCGAACCACGCCAGCTCGTCCACTTCGTCGCCGAACAGGCCGATGCGAAGCGCGTGCTCCTCATACGACGGCACGACTTCGACGATGTCGCCGCGGACGCGGAAGGTGCCGCGGCCGAATTCAGTGTCGTTCCGCTCGTACTGGATCTCGACGAGCCGGCGCAGGATCTGATCGCGGTCGATCCGCTGGCCGAGCTCGAGCGGCAGCAGCATCCCGTAGTACGCCTCGGGCGACCCGAGGCCGTAGATGCACGACACGCTCGCGACAATGATGACGTCGCGGCGCTCGAAGAGCGACCGCGTCGCCGAGAGCCGCATCCGGTCGATCTCGTCGTTGATGGTCGCCTCCTTCTCGATGTACGAGTCGGTGGCCGGTACGTAGGCCTCGGGCTGGTAGTAGTCGTAATAGCTCACGAAGTATTCGACGGCGTTGCCCGGAAAGAAGCGCCTGAATTCCTGGTAGAGCTGCGCTGCCAGCGTCTTGTTGTGCGCCATCACGAGCGTCGGGCGGTTCACGGCCGCGACGACCTGTGCCATGGTGAACGTCTTGCCCGACCCGGTGACGCCGAGCAGCACCTGGTGCGCGTCCCCGCGATTGAGCCCTTCGACGAGCTCCGGGATCGCCCGGACCTGATCGCCCCGCACTTGGAAGTCGCTGACGAGCGTGAATCGATCGTGGACGGACGGCATATGCGCCGGTCAGTGCGCCGGCTTGAACAGCGCGAAGTATCCCGAGCGCGACTGCGTGCGTGCGCCCCGGAGGCCGGGCCGCACGACCTTGACATCGACCTTCCGCCACCGGCCGTCGTGCGCCGCGTTGGTGGAGACGTAGCCGAGCGTGTACTGGCTGCGGATCTGCGCCACGATGGCGTCGTAGGCGGTCTCCACGTCCTTCATGACCGCCGGAAACACGGCCCGACCGCCCGTCGTGCCGGCGATCTCGGACAGCCGCTGCCGCTGCATCGCCCGCGCGATCGACGGCTGGTGCTCCAGAAAGCCGACGACGTGAATCGTCACGTCCCCGGAGGCGCGCACCAGCGTCAGTGCGTCGCCGTAGCCGAGCGTGCTGCGCGTATCGCCGCCGTCGGTGTAGATCACGAGAATCGTGCGGCCGTCGTTTTCGGCGGCGCCGTCCAGGAAGACGCCGAGCGCGTCGTACATCGCCGTGAAGCCGCCCGGCTGGCGCGCACGGATGCGCTCGACCATGCGCGGGAAGTCGCCCTGCCCGTACCTCGCCACGCGCACCTCGGTGTCGAAGTCGACGAGCGTCATGTCGTCCGCGTCGCTCAGCGTGTTGAGAAACCTGACCGCCGCCGACCGGGCGAGCGCGATGTCCTCGCCCATGCTGCCGCTCGTGTCGAAGAGCAGCCCCACATGCAGAGGGGGCGCCCCGGTCGGCTCGTCGCCGTGCGCAAAGTACGTGATGGCCTGCGGCCTGCCGTCCTCGACCACCTGAAAGTCGGCCTGCACCAGATCGGCGACGAAGCCGCCGCGGCGATCGGTCACCGTGACGCCCATCGTGACCAGATCCAGCCGCGTACGAAACACCGGCTGCTGCCCTTCGACGTCGCTCAGGGCGTCCCGAGCGCCAGTCGAGGGATCCGCCGGTACGGCGACCGCCGTCGCGAGCGCTACGATGAAGGGGGCCGTACGCCTGAACATCGCGGTGTGCTGGAGGCTTTCAATGCTACACCCGATAATCGGGGTGTCGGACCGGGGCGTATAATGAGTGTTTCGGCCAACCTATGAGGTGCCTCGCCGTCTGTCAAACCGATCTGGTCATCAGGATGCTCGACGAAATCCTGCAGCCCAGCTTCGAGGTCGAGTTTCTCGTCGAGAGCAAGCCGCTGGCCCGCCGCCTGCACGAGGCGGGGCTCAGCGTCACCGCCGCCGACCCGCGCCGCACCGACACGTACCTCAAGGCCGATCTGACGCCCGGCACGTGCGTCATCGTCGAAGACACCGGACGGCGGAGCCTCAGAAAGATCCTCGAGGTGATCCGGGATGCGGGCGGCACGCTCGTGTACGTGCTCGGTGTCGGCATCTCCGACTTCCGGACGCGCGAAGAGGACCTCAAGTCGCAATTTCCCGAACTGAACTACCTGGCGCTCTCGGAGCTGTTCGGCGGCCCGCTGCTCACTGAATTCAGCCGGTCGCTGACGCGGCTGCGCGTGCAGCAGTACCAGCGGTTCTTCAGCGACGCCGACCGCGTGGTCATCCTGCTCCACAACGAGCCCGACCCCGACGCGCTCGCGAGCGGCCTCGCGCTGCGCAACGTGCTGCGCCGGACGCGCCAGACCTGCATCATCGCCGCGCTCGAAGGCGTCACGCGGCCGGAGAACGTGCGGATGGTCAACCTGCTCGACCTGCACGTCGAGCGCATTACGCCGGCGCAACTGGCCGAATACGGGCGCGTGGCGATGGTGGACGTCCAGCCGCACTACTTCAGCGGCGCGATCGACAGGGTCGACCTGGTCATCGACCACCATCCCGAACAGCCGGGCTATACCGCCGTCTTCAAGGACATCCGCTCCGACTACGGGTCGACGTCGACGATCCTGACCGAGCACCTCCGCGCGGTCGACGCGAATATCTCCGAGCGCACGGCCACCGCCCTCCTCTACGCGATCAAGTCCGACACACTGTTCTTCAACCGGCAGGCGAACCGCGTCGATATCGAGGCGTTTTCGTACCTCTATCCGCTGGCCGACGCCGCGCTCATCCGCAAGATGGAGGGGGCTGAAATCACGATGGAGCGGCTCGAGTACGTCGTCAAGGCCAAGCAGTACGGCCGGATGGCCGAGCAGGTCTTCTGCGCGTTCCTCGGCACGACCCCGCGCGAGGACTTCATCCCCTACGTGGCCGACTTCTATCTCCAGCTCGAAAACGTCAAGTGGACCATCGTGGTCGGCATCGTGAACGACTCGCTCATCATCTCGGTGCGGAACCTCGGCTACTCCCGCAACGCCGGCGAATTCGTCCGCAAGTACTTCGCCGACATCGGCAGCGCCGGCGGCCATCGCGCGATGGCGAAGGCCGTCGTGCCGCTGCGCGCGTTCCGCGAGAAGTTCGGCAATGTGGCGGCCGAGGCGTTCACCGAGCGCGTCCTCGCCATGGCGCTCGAGTTCCTCCACGAGCACCAGCCGCCCGACAAGAAGCTGGTCAAGGCATAGCCGCGAGGGCGGCCTCCACGTCGTGCAGAATATCGTCGGCGGCTTCGCAGCCGACGCTGAACCGGACGAGCCCCTCGCTGACCGCGTCCCCGCCCCACCGCGCCCGGCGCTCGGCCATCGAGTGCACGCCGCCAAAGCTCGTCGCCTCCCGCACCAGCGTGAGCGCCCCGAGAAATGCCTCGGCCCGTGAGCGGGAACCCAGATCGAAGCTCACGATGGAGCCGAAGGCACTCATCTGCCGCGCCGCCACGGCATATCCCGGATGGGTGGACAGACCCGGATAGTGAACCGCGGCCACTTCGGGCCGCGCGGCGAGCAGCCCCGCCAGCCGTGCCGCCGACGCACACTGCCGCGACAGGCGCAGCGGCAGCGTCGGCAGCGAGCGATGCGCCAGCCAGACTTCCATCGGACCCGGAATCGCGCCGTGATGCGTGCGCCATGCCCGCAGCGCGTCGGCGAACGCGGGATCGGCCGTGGCAACGTGGCCGAGGATCAGATCGCTGTGGCCGGTCAGCGCCTTGGTATCGGAGGCCACCACAAACGTGGCGCCCAGCGTGAGCGGCTGCTGCAGATACGCGGTGGCGGTGGTGTTGTCGACCGCCACGAGGACGCCCCGATCGCGCGCTGCGGCCACCAGTTCGCGAATGTCGCAGACGTCGAGCATCGGGTTCGACGGTGTCTCCAGGCACAGCAGCCGCGCGCCTTCGAGCACGGACGCCTGCGCGTTGTCTCGGGTGGAGGCGAGCCGGACCCGCACCCCGATCGATTCGAGCCACGTGGACGCCACCCGGCGGATGGCGTAGTAGGAATCGGCCGGCAGCACGACCGTGTCGCCCGGCTTCAGCGTGACGCCGAAGAGCGCGTTCACCGCCGCCATGCCCGAGGCAAACGCCACCGCGTGGCCGCCGCCTTCGAGGATGCCGAGCGCCTCTTCCCACACCGTCCAGGTCGGGTTGTGAAAGCGGCCGTAGGTCAGCGCGTGGGCCGACGGATCGCCCGGCGAGGCGTACGTCGAGGAAAACTGCGGCCCCGCCAGAAACGGGCCGGTGTCGGTCTTCCGGCGGTACCCGGCGTGGACGATTTCCGTGTCTCGGTGCATGGCCTATCGCTGTTCCGGCGCGGCGTGCGCGAGCCGCTCGCCGCTGGCGCCGACGACGGGATCGATGAACTGCCGGTAGGCGTCGTCGTACGCGCGGTCCATCAGCTCCACCAGATCCTGTCGCCGGTCGGACGCCTCGTCGTAGGCACCCTCCAGATCGAACGGCCCGATCGGGTTGTGGGCGGGGCAGATCAGGTACACCGAATCGAACCGGAGCCGCGCCATATCCACGGCGTCCCGCAGCGCCGCCGCCTCAGCGGCTGCGAGGAACTCGCCGAGCCGATGCCTGGGATCCAGCCGGCGAGCGGTCATCCGGTGCGGCACGGGAGGCGCCGGCACGGCGCTGACGAGCACGACCTGGGAGACGCCGACGCCCGACAGCTCCTCGAGCAACCGCACGCACGCGCCCGGCCGATCGCAGAGCCGGTGCGTTTCGCCGCGCCAGTAGCTGTCGATGCCGAACGGCACCGGATACGGGTCGCACAGCACGGGCGGCGCCAGAGCCGCCGCCACGAACTCGAACGCGTGGTCGCGCCCGACTCCCGACAGATCCACCGTGTCCGATCGCCGTTCGCGATCGGCCCGCGCCGCGGCGAATGCATGCCGGTGCGGCTCCCGCAGCAGCGCCGCCACGACGTCGCGGCGTGCATCGAGGTCGGTGGCGACGATCATCAGTTCCCGAAAGCCGGGCTGGCCAAGATTTTCCGAGAGCACCTCCGCGTAGCGTCGCCCGACGACCGCCGCGTCCGCGAGCGCCACGTGGCTGGCGCCGCGAATCAGATGCCAGAAGGCGGTTGCAAAGGCGTTCCGAGCGCCGGAGGCGTCCATCGGGGCGCCGAGCACGCGCCACGCGCGGCCGTGCACCCGGCGGCGGCCCATCGCGCGGCGCTCCGACAGGGCGCCCCCGGCCCCGACGACGAGCGCCACCGCCGCGAGCAGCGCCAACGCCGCGGCGGCCCATGCTCCCGAGTTCACGGACAGGCCCGCCAGCGACAGCAGCAGCGGCGCCGCCACGACGGCGACGAGCAGACCCGCGAGCCACGCCGCGGCCCGCAGCGGTCCACGCCATCTGTAGAATCCGGCGGGCGCGGCGCCGCGCCAGACACCGCCCTCGTCCCACAACCGCGCCGCACCGTCAATGGCGGCGAGCGCGGCGCCGGCGGCTCCCACGCCCTGCCCGGCCATGACGTCGATCTTGACGCCCGCCTCCTGCAGCGCCCGCAGCGCCCCCGCGTGGTAGGCCCCGTGAGCGCCCGTCCCGCACAGCACGAGCGCGGTGCGACGCTCGGGTGTGTACTTCACGTCTCGAGGTCGTGGATGGTGACGAGCTTCTCCAGCTCAAAGCGGCGGATGCCGTTGGGGGTGGTGACCTTGATCTCGTCCCCCGCTTCCTTGTTCAGAATGGCACGCCCGATTGGAGACGACGTGGAAATCATGCCCTTCTCGGCGTTTGCCTCCTCCGGCATGACCAGCTGGTAGACGACGGCACCGCCCTTCTCGTCGCGCAGGTACACGGTTGACCCGAAGCCGGCGCGATCGTGCGGAATCCGATCGAGATTCATCATCGAGATTTCGCCCATGCGCTTCTTGAGCATGGCGATGCGCGCGTTGACGATCTCCTGCCGCTCCTTCGCGGCCTTGTACTCGGCGTTCTCGCGCAGGTCGCCGAGCTCGCGGGCGCGCTTGATCTCCTTCGGCAACTCGAACTTCAACTCGCGATCGAGCGCGGCGAGCTCGTCGGTGAACCGCTTGATGATGCGATCCTTCATCGCGGAATTGACTCTAGCACAACCTGTTATGCTGAATCTGGCTCACGAGCCGCCCGGGACGCGGAGGCACGGAGATTCTCAAAGAGTCTCTTCTCCGTATCTCGGTGGCTCCGTGACGAGTCTCACATGAAGGCGATTTCCAGCCGCCAGAACCCGCTCGTTCGCGCGTTCGCCGACCTGGCGCGCACGCCCGATCCCACCGGCGCGCGTGTGCTGCTCGACGGCGTGCATCTGGTCCGCGACGCGGTGGCGGCGGGCGTCGAACTGGAAGCGGTGGCCCTTGCCTCGTCGCGGACGCCGGCCACCGCGGAGGCCGATGTCGCTCGTGCGATCGCGAGGCAGGGCGGCCGCGTGACGACGGTCAGCCCACGGGCGTTTGCAGCCATGAGCCCCGTGCGTGCGCCTTCGGGCATCGTCGCCATCGCGCGCCGCCGGCCCGTAGCGCCGGACGCCGTGTGCCGCCGCCAGGACGCCTTCATCGTGGTCGCCGCCGACGTGCAGGACCCGGGCAATCTCGGGTCGCTCATCCGCGCGGCTGAAGCGGCCGCCGTCGACGGCGTGCTGGTGTGCGGCACGTCCGCCAACCCCTTCTCGGGGAAGGCCGCGCGCGGCAGGAGGGGAAGCATCCTGCGCCTGCCGGTGGCCGCGGGGCTCGGAATCGATGCCGCGATAGGCTGTGTTCGGAGGCACGGCGCGCGGGTGATTGCCGCCGTTCCACGAGCCGGCAGAGATCCGGATACCGTCAGCTGGCGGGGGGCCGTAGCGCTCCTCGTCGGCGGTGAAGGAGCGGGATTGAGCGCGGATGCGATCGATCAGGCCGACGAGCGCGTCACGATTCCGATGGCCGCGCCGGTCGAATCGGTGAACGTCGCCGTCGCCGCGGCCATCCTCGTCTATGCCGCGCGCCGGCAGCGCATATGAACCAGTCTCTGTTCGACGACTCCTCGCCCCAAGCGGCCAGGAAGGACGGCCCGCCGGCCCCGCCGACAGCCCGTGGGGGTACGCCGCTGCCCGAGCGCATGCGCCCGCGCACGCTCGACGAGGTGGTCGGGCAGGAACACATCCTGGCCCCCGGCACGCCGCTCCGCGACGCCATCGAGCGAGACCTCGTGCAGTCGATCATCCTCTGGGGTCCCCCGGGCACCGGCAAGACGACGCTCGCGCGCGTCATCGCCGAGATGACGGCCGCCCGCTTCGTGCAGTTCAGCGCCGTGCTCTCCGGTATCAAGGAAATCCGCGACGTGATGGCGGCGGCCGAGCTCGAGCGACGAGCCACCGGACGACGCACGATCCTGTTCGTCGACGAGATCCACCGGTTCAACAAGGCGCAGCAGGACGCGTTTCTGCCCCGCGTGGAGGCCGGCGACATCGTCCTCATCGGCGCGACCACGGAGAATCCCTCGTTCGAGGTCAACGCCGCGCTCTTGTCGCGGTCGAAGGTGTTCGTCCTGCGGCCGCTGACGGCGGACGGGATCGACGTGATCCTCCGGCGCGCGCTCGCCGACGCCGAGCGGGGGCTCGGCGCCTCGAAGGTGGTCGTGACCGACGCGGCGATCAGCGCAATCGCGCAGTTTAGCAACGGTGACGCGCGGACCGCCCTCAATCTGCTCGAGTTCTCCACCGCATCCGCGCCAGAGGACCCGGCCACCGGCACGCGTCGTCTCGACCTGCCGCAACTCGAGCAGTCGATTCGGCGCCGCGCGCTCCTGTACGACAAGGGCGGCGAGGAGCACTACAACCTCATCTCCGCGCTGCATAAGTCGATGCGCAACAGCGACCCCGACGCGGCGGTGTACTGGATGGCCCGGATGCTCGAAGCAGGCGAAGACCCGCTCTACATCGCGAGGCGCCTGATCCGGTTCGCCTCCGAGGACATCGGCAACGCCGACCCCCAGGCGCTGACCATCGCCGTGGCGGCCAAGGACGCGGTGCACTTCGTCGGCATGCCCGAAGGCAATACCGCGCTGGCACAGGCCGCCATCTACCTCGCCACCGCGCCGAAGAGCAACGCCGTGTACCGCGCGTACACCGCAGCGGCCGGGGACGCGCACGCGCAGGCGGCCGAGCCTGTGCCGCTGCACCTGCGCAACGCGCCCACGACGCTGATGAAGGATCTCGACTACGGGAAGGATTACCAGTACGCGCACGACGAGCCCGACGCGGTGGCGGGCATGACCTGCCTGCCGCCTTCGCTCGCCGACCGGACGTACTACAGCCCGACCGAGCGCGGATTCGAGAAGGAAATCAAGCGGAGGCTGGACGGGTGGAAGAAGATCAAGGCACTGTGACTTGTCAGTCCGCGTCCGTAATCCCCGCCCGCAGCCCTGGCAGCTTCCGGAACATCTCGCCGCGCACCGGCAGAATGAACGAGAAACGGTAATCGCCCTGCATCCGGCCGATCGGGATGCCCACGAGTTCGCCGCCCTGATTGAGCACGCCGCCGCCTGACACGCCCGGATGCCCGTCGGTGAGGCAGGTCACGAGGCCATTGGCGGTCCGCTGCCCTACGTAGCCGGTACTCAGGATGATGCCCTTGGAGTAATCGTTGCCGAGCCGGAAGATCGGCTCCGCGAAATCAAACGCGTACGACAGGTTCACGTGGAGCGGCGGCAGATCGAGACGCTCGCGCACGCGGATGATGGCCCAGTCGCCGCGATGCACCTCGGCGGCGGCGTCGCCGCTGTCGACGACGTGTGCCGGCACGTCGCGGTTGTCGTACCGAATCGTCACCGAGACAATGCGGCGGGGGCTCCGAACATCCGACGCCTCGCCGAGCGCGATCACGCCGTGCTTGACGGTAATGAAGTAGCCGTCGCCGAGGTATCCGGCCGTGCCGTAGCTCGTCTTGCCGAAGTTGTCGACGCCGTTGAGCTCCACGAAACTGTCGCGTCGCTCGCGGAGCAGACGCACCGGCAGCAATCCCATTTCACTCTGGAGCTGGCGTTTGATCTCATCGACCAGGGCGCTCTGCGCCGATCCGGCGGCGGGCACGGCGTCGCCCGGCTCGCGGCCGCCGGTGCCGAACGGCTCGACCGCGCGCTCGCGGGTCCGGAGGATGCTGCGCGCGAGATTGTCCTGGAGCGCGGCGAGCCGCGCGTCGTTTGCGGCCAGCTGCGCCGCCATCGAGCGCTGCGCCGTCCAGCTCCCGACGCTGAACGCGAGCGAGGACAGCGAGAACGTCAGACCAGCGTAAAGGATCACGCGACGGACGGGCACGGCACACTCCGAATCCGCCACCGGCAACGTGGGAACCCTGGCGGTTCGGGCCGCAGCATTCCAGGTTCGGCAGCACGCATCACGCACGCCGGTCACCCGGAGGCTGATGAGTGAAACGCTTGGTTATCAGTGAATTGCGAGCCGAGATTCAAATCTAGCAGCCGCTCAGGAGGCTTGTCAAACCGCCGGGCCCGAACCGGGCAGTCAAGAGCTAATGAATTCCGCTGTGTTTCTCGAGCGCGGAGAGGCGCCCTTCGTGATCGTAAGCAACGCGCCGTACGAAATCGCGAAGGTCGCCGAGGGGCATAAGCTCCTGCCTGATCTCGCGCAGCAGTATGCCGTGCTCCTCGAGTAGCTGACCGTGATGCGCCTGCACTTCGGCAATCGTCTGGATCTGTGCGTCGTGATGCTCGTACAACACGCGAAGCTGGTGCACATCGGTCTTCAGCACGCGCACGTCGGTCTTCAGCACGCTCACGTCGGCCTTCAGTACCTGTACGTCTTCGCCGACGGACTCCAGCCGCCTCTCGAAGGTGTTCATCCCGTCGTGGTTGTCAGTCATCGATCCTCCTGGACCGACGACGAGCCAAAGCCATGCCGCGCCTTATCGCTGGACTTTTCAAACGTTCTCACTGGAACGCGGCAATTTCTGCCTCGTTCTGGCGTCCCCGCCGCTGCAATTTCTGCCGACGTTGCGGTCACCTGGCCCAACTTCTTAGTCATGCGCTCACGCTGCGGACTGACGACGGTGCCATCGTCGAGCGGAGAAGTCAATCCTCAGATCCGCTGAAAGTTCTTCTCGACTTCCCTGCGCGTAAGGCGGAGCATGACGGGCCGGCCGTGCGGGCAAATCGTTGAATAGGCCGTCCGGTGCAGCTCCTCGAGGATATGCGCCATCTTCTCGGCCGTCAGCGGGTAGTTTGCCTTGACCGCCGCATGGCACGCCATCGTCGCAGCGATCCGCTTGATCGCCTCCTCGACTTTCGACCCGCGATCCAGCCCTTCGAGATCGTCGGCGAGGGCGCGCACGGCCGCCTCGCCCTCTTCGCGCCGGAGCAGCGCGGGCACGGCCGTGACACGCACCTCGCTGCCACCAAACTCCTCCAGCTCGAAGCCGAGGCGCCCGAGCTCGACGGCATGCTGCGTGAGCGTCTGCCGCGCGCCGGCGGGGAGTTCGACAAGAAGCGGTGCGAGCAGCCGCTGGCTCTCGATCCGTCCGGCCGTCAACCGCTCCATGATGCGTTCGAACAGCACCCGCTCGTGTGCGACATGCTGGTCGACAATCGCGATGCCCTCGTCATCGACAGCAATGATGAACGTGTCGCGGAACTGGCCCAGCGCGATCATCGGACGGATGGTCGGTCCGACACCCTCGGTCCGGCTGACGCCGGATGCTGCGTCTGTCCGCTGGACGTCAGACGCCTGGATGGATGGCGGCGGATCGTCGCGGCCGCCTTGAGGCGGACCCGTCGTCCAGCGGCTCGGGTAGGTTGGCGCGTAGCCGGCCGGCAGGGGCAACGTCGTGGCCGGCGCGTCGTACGGCCGCGGGGCGACCAGCTGCAGCTCCGGCGCCGGCCCTCGCCCCAGCGCGTCGCCGAGGGTACGCCGGATCATTTCGTGCACGTACGACTGATCGCGAAACCGCACCTCGGCCTTCGTCGGATGCACGTTGACGTCAAGGGCGGTCGGCGGCATCGAGAGGAACAGGTGCACCTCCGGGCTCCGCTCCTTGATCGATGCCACGCTGTACGCGTCGATGATCGCGTGGGCGATCGTCCGGTCCCGGACGATGCGGCGGTTGACGAAGACGTTCTGGGGGCCGCGCGTCGGGCCCTGCTCGGCGAGCGCTGCGACGTAGCCGGTCAGCGTGACGTCGCCCGTCCCCCGGCTGACCTCGATCAGATCGGGGCGATCGCCGTAAAGCTGGTAGAGCCTGTCCCGCAGCCCGGCGACCGGCGGGCACTCCACCACCTTGCGCCCTGCGCTGGTGAGCGTGAAGCCGATTTCCGGATAGCAGAGCGCCAGCTGCGTCACGAGCTTCGACACCTGCGCCGATTCCGCCGCGTCCGACTTCAGGAACTTCCGGCGGGCCGGCAGGTTGTAGAAGAGATCCGCCACCTCCACCGACGTGCCCTCCGGCATGCCGGCCTCACGCACCGACGCAACCGCCCCGCCGTGGATCCGGACCTCGGTGCCCGACACGGTCTCGCGCGCCCGGCTCCGAAGCATGAAGTGCGACACCGACGCAATCGACGGGAGCGCCTCGCCACGGAACCCAAGCGAGGCGATGCCGTCGAGATCCGCGGCGCTCCGAATCTTGCTCGTGGCGTGACGTTCCACCGCCAGCACCGCGTCCTCCGGCACCATCCCCGCCCCGTCGTCTTCAACGCGAATCAGTTTCTTGCCGCCCAACTCTGTCGTAATCACGATGCGGCGCGCGCCCGCGTCGATGGCGTTCTCGACGAGCTCCTTGACCACCGACGCCGGCCGTTCGACGACCTCGCCGGCCGCAATCTGGTTCGCCAGGTCGCCGGGCAATACGCGAATCCTGGGTGCCGTCACATCCACCGGTTCACCTTGAACATGGTGAGCATGCCGGCCGCGATCGCCGCCATCACTCCCAGGACCCACCAGAACTGCGCCGGCATCCCGCCCGGGAACCCCGGCAGGGCGACATTCATGCCCCACATGCCGGTCAGCACCGTCAGCGGCAGAAAGATCGTCGAGATGACCGTCAGCACCTTCATGACCACGTTCAGGCGATTCGAGACGCTCGACAGGTGCGCCTCGAGGATCCCGGTCACCCGATCCTGAAACAGGACGGCTTCCTCCGACAACCGTACGAACTGGTCGTAGACATCGCGGAATCGGTACGTCATCTCGTCGTTGATCTGGGGGAACTCGCGCCGCGCCAGACGGCCGACCGCGTCGCGCTGCGGGATGACGACGCGGCGCAGCGAGGCGAGGTCGCGCTTGAACGCCAGAATGTCGCGAATCAGATCGCGCCGGAACCCGAGAATCGCCTCCTCTTCGAGCCCGTTGATCTGCTCCTCGAGGCCGTCCACCTCCGGCCGGTAGTGGTCGACCATCGAGTCGACGATCCGGTGCAGCAACGCGACCGGTCCCTCGGCCAGCACGTGTGCATGCTGATCGCACAGCATCCGCGTCTTGGCGATACTTCGGGACTTCCCGTCATGCACCGTCACCAAGTAGTTGCGTCCGAGAAAAAAATCGACGTCTCGCGTCGCGAACTCCTGCTCTCGTCGGCTGAAGTCGATGCCGTGCAGGATCAAATAGAGGTAGCCGGCGTACGGCTCGATCTTCGGGTGGTGGATCTCACTGAGGGCGTCTTCCACGGAGAGCGGGTGGAAATGAAAGACGTCGCTCAGCAGGCCTCCCTCTTCGGGCGTGGGGGCCGACAGATCCACCCACAGCGTGACGTCCGACTGCGGGGCAAGCCACTCCGGATCGACCCGCGTCGCGATTGTCGTCTCGCCCTTGCGGTGGACGTAGATACTGATCAACCTGCCCTACCGGGCCAGCGCCGCCTGCGCCGCGGCCAGGCGCGCGACCGGCACCCGGTACGGCGAGCAGCTCACGTAGTCGAGCCCCACTTTTTCGAAGAAATGGATTGACGCCGGGTCGCCGCCATGCTCGCCGCAGATCCCGAGCTTGATGTCGGGACGCGCACGGCGGCCCTTCGCCACGGCGATTTCCACGAGCTGCCCCACGCCCGCCTGCTCCATCGTCGCAAACGGGTTGCTCTTGACGATCTCGAGCTCGGCGTACCGCGGCAGGAACGACCCCGAATCGTCACGCGACATGCCGAGGCCCATCTGGGTGAGGTCGTTGGTGCCGAAGCTGAAGAATTCGGCCGACTGCGCGATCTCGTCGGCGGTCAACGCACCGCGCGGCACCTCGATCATGGTCCCGACCATGTACTTGAGCTTCACCTTCTGCTCCGCCTGCACGTCGCGGGCAGCCTGGCGCACGACTTCGAGCTGCAGATCGAACTCCTTCTTGAAACCGACGAGCGGAATCATGACCTCCGGCCGCACGGGGATGCCTTCCTTCTGCACCAGCGCAGCCGCCTCGAATACCGCGCGCGCCTGCATGGCGGAGATCTCCGGATGGCCGATGCCGAGGCGGCACCCGCGGTGGCCGAGCATCGGGTTGAACTCGTGCAGCTGCTCGACGCGCGACGTGATCCGCTCGACCGGCACCTTGAGCTTCCTCGCGAGGTCTGCCTGCAGCTCCGGGGTGTGCGGCAGAAACTCGTGGAGCGGGGGATCGAGGAAGCGGATGGTCGCCGGACGGCCTTTGAGGGCCCGGAAGATCCCGGCGAAGTCCTCGCGTTGATACGGCAGCAGCAGGGCGAGCGCGGCGCGCCGCTCCTCCAGCGTCTCGGCGAGGATCATCTCGCGCATCGCGTCGATGCGGTCGCCCTCGAAGAACATGTGCTCGGTCCGGCACAGGCCGATGCCGACGGCGCCGAACGCAATCGCGTTGCTGGTCTGCTCCGGCGTGTCGGCGTTGGTCCGCACCTGCATGCGCGTCGCCCGGTCGCACCACGTCATCAGCTGCTGGAAGTGCCTGAACTTCTCCGTGCGCTTCGCCGCCGCATCACCGTCGACGAGCCCGGCGACAATCTCAGACGGCGCCGTCTTGACCTTGCCGGCGTAGACTCTCCCGGCGCTGCCGTCGATCGACAGCCACTCCCCTTCCTGGAAGGACCGGCCGCCGACGGTGACCGAGCGCGCCTGGTAGTCAACCTCCACGGCCGCCGCACCGCAGATACACACCTTGCCCATCTGCCGGGCCACGAGCGCCGCGTGAGAAGAGACGCCGCCGCGGGCCGTGAGAATACCTTCGGCGGCAATCATCCCGCGCAGATCCTCAGGGGAGGTCTCGAGACGAACGAGCAGCACCTGCTCGCCCTTCTCTGCCGCGGTCACCGCGCGATCCGCGTTCAGGTAAATGCGGCCGGAAGCAGCGCCGGGACCGGCCGGAAGCCCCGTGGCGATCGCCGTGGACGTGGTGAGCTCCCTCGCGTCGAACACGGGGGCGAGAAGCTGCTCCAGCTGGTCGGCGGGATTGCGCATGACCGCCGTCTTCCAGTCGATCAGCTTCTCCCTGCACATGTCCATGGAGAACTTCAACGCCGCCATCGCAGTGCGCTTGCCGTTGCGCGTCTGCAGCATGTAGACGACGCCGTCTTCGATGGTGAATTCGAAGTCCTGGACGTCCTTGAAGTGCTTCTCGAGCGTCTGCCGGATGCGCTCCAGCTCGTGGTACGCCGACGGCATCTGTTTCTGCAGGTCCGCCACCGGCTCCGGCGTGCGCACGCCGGCCACTACGTCTTCGCCCTGGGCGTTGATCAGGAACTCTCCGGAGAACTCCTTCACGCCGTTGGCCGGGTTGCGTGTGAAGGCGACCCCGGACCCGGACTGC
>JACQZV010000064.1 GCA_016213695.1 Acidobacteriota bacterium
AGCACCTGAGCACCTGAGCACCCGAGCACCCGAGCACCCGAGCACCTGAGCACCCGAGCACCTGAGCACCCGAGCACCTGAGCACCCGAGCACCCGAGCACCCTTGAACCTTCATCGCGGTGCGGAATTGTACCGCAATCGCGCGGCGCGCTCCGTGTCGCCCAGACGGTCGAGCGCGTCGGCGAGGCCGCCCCGCGCGGCCGCGGAGCCCGGGTCGACGACGAGCGCCTCGGCGAAGTGCGCCGCCGCGGCGCGCGCGTCGGAGGACTGCATGTCGGACGTCGCCAGGTTGGTGAGTGCCGACGGATCCCGCGGGTCGGCGCGGACCGCCGCGGCGAACGCCGCTCGGGCGCGATCGGTCTGGCCGAGGCTGGCCAGCGCCGCGCCGATCAGGTTCTGCACCCGGCCGCTTGCGGGATCGGCCGCAGCCGCGCGCTCACCGGCCGCCACGGCGTCGGCGAACTCGCCCCGCAGGAAGTGGAGCACCGCGCCGTAATAGATCGTGGCGGGACGATCGGGATCGGTGCGATTCATGGCCCGCACCATCTCGTCCAGACGCGAGGCATCCCCCGCGTCGGCCACGATCGAGGCGAGCTGCTCGCGCGCGGCGGCGCTCGACGCGTCGATGGCGAGCGCGTCGGCGGCGGCGCGAAGGGCGGCGTCGGTCTGGCCCTGCGACGCGAGCAGGCGCGACCGCGCGAGGCGTGCCGGCACGTTGCGTGGATCGCGCGCGGCCAATTGATCGAACAGTGCGGCGGCCGACGCGCCGCGCCCGCTGGCGGCGGCTGCGCGGGCGAGGGCGGCGAGCGTCCGCTCGTCGCGCGGGTCGCCGTCGGCTGCGCGGGCCAGCGCGTCGTACGCGCGGTCGGGCGCCCTGGCGTCGAGGTGCATGAGCCCGGCGTCGCGCCACAGGGCGGGCGTCACGGAGGCGAGTGCCGACGCGATCGGCCGGGGCGGCGTCGATGCGGCCGCAAGCGCCAGCAGCGTCTCGGCGTTCCGGTTCCGGCGGGCTTCGTACAGGCCGCGCGGAGCCGAGAACTCCAGCGCCAGGCGGTCGTCGGTCTGCACGGCGCCAGTGCCGTACGACGCGACGTCCGCGCCGGCCATCACGAACAGTGTGTGCAGGCCAAACGGGGCGCGGACACCTGCGGCGGCGAGATCGGCGGCGACCGCCGGCTGCTGCCACGCCTTCCCGATGTTCGGCAGCAGATCGGCAAGCGGCGTCACCGCCCCGACGAGCAGGAGGTCGCCGTCGCCCACGAGCCACATGCCCGCATCGGGGAAGACGGACACGAAGGTGCCGACGATGGATCGCAGGTCCGCGTCGCTGATGTCGTAGGTGTGGGCCCACTGGCAGAACACGCCGCCTGCGCGCAGGCGCGCCCGCGCGTCCGTGAAGAACTCGCGCGTGAAGAGCGCCGCGATGCCGGCCATCCACGGATTCGACGGCTCGGAGACGATCACGTCGTAGGTGCGGTCCGCGAGCGCCATGTGCGTGCGGCCGTCGGCCACGATGAGTCGCGTCCGAGGGTCGGCGAGCGCCTGATGGTTCTCCTCCCTGAAGAAGGACGCCGCGGCCACGACGTCCGGCGAGAGTTCGATGGCGTCGAGACTCGCAATGGGATGCTGGAGCGCGGCGCCGGACGTGACGCCGCTGCCGAACCCGATGACCGCCACGTCGCGTGGCGTGGGGTGCAGCAGCAGGGGCAGGTGTGCCAGCAGTTTCTGCGTCAGCATGTCGGCGCCGTTGGAGGCGTCCACCTTGCCGTCGATCGCCAGCGACGTCGTGCCCGCCACGCGGCGCACGGTGACGGTGCCCGCCGCGCCTTCGGCGTAGGAGAGCAGTTCGCCGGCTTCGAGGCCGGCCTGCACGTCGCCCGCCGCGGCATCGATCGCGTGCATGTACGCGCCGCTCGACAGCAGCAGCGGATTCCAGCGCGGCAGCAGGACGGCGCCGGCGACGAGCGCCAGAGCGGCGGCCGCGACAGCGGCGCGGGCCGTCAGGCGTGACGTGGCCGTGAAAGAGATGACGGCGCCGGTCCCGGTCAGCAGGACCGCGCCAAGCACAATCGATTGCTGCAGGCCGACGAGCGGCACGAACAGGAAGCTGCCGGCCAGCGCGCCGCCGATCGCGCCGATGGTATTCGCGGCGTACGCGCGCGCCACGTCGGCGGCGATGCGTCCGGCGCCGCGTGAGGCGAGGGTGACAGCGAACGGGAACGCCGCACCGAATGCCACGGTCATCGGCACGAGCAGGATGCCGACCAGCAGCGCCTGGCGGGCGGCCACGGAGCTCAGCGTCGCGCCGGGCGCGGACACCATGCCCGCGACCGCGAGCGGAACCTGCTGGAGGCCGCTCGAGGCGGCGAGCGCGCCCAGGGCCGCGGCGCCAAGCGAGGCGGCGAGCCAGAGCACGGGCCGGCGCACCCGGTCGGCCGCGCGGCTCGCGGCCGCCGATCCGCACGCGATCCCGACGATGAACGCCACCAGCATCGTGCTGAAGGCGTAGGTCGTCGGGCCGAGGACGAGCGCGAGCGCGCGCGTCCACACGACTTCGTACACCAGCGCCACGAAGCCGGAGAGCGCGAGCGCGGCGGCCGCCAGCCACGGCTGCGCGGCGCGGTCCTGCGTTGGCATGCGTCCAGGCTTCACGCCACGGCGCGATCGCGGCTGGTCGGCGGCCGCGTGGCGGTCGTCCGGACTCTGACGACCGGCCGGGATCCGGAGCGCCGCCGCGGCGGCCGCGATGTTCAGCGCGATCCCGACGAGCGTGGTGCCGCGAAGGCCGAGCGCGGGAAGCAGGAGGAATCCGGCGGCGGCCGCACCGACGGCGGCGCCAAGCGTGTTGACGGCATAGAGGAGCCCGGCCTCGCCGGCCGGACGCCTGGCGTCGCCGGCGAGCCACCGCACCGCCAGCGGAAGCGTCGCGCCCATCGCGGCCGCGGGCACCGCGATGAGCGGCACGCTCACCACGACGCGAACGACGCCGAACCAGACGCCGGTGCCGTCGGCGTAGGCCGCGCGGAGCAGCGGGTGCAGCGCCTCGAGGCCGGACGGCAGCAGCAGGGCGCAGACGGCGATCGCCGCCTCCAGGCGCGCGTACCAGACGAGCGCGCGCTCGCGGGCGAGGGCGGGGGCGGCGCGCCCGGCCAGCGCGGCGCCGGCCGCAAGGCCGCCCATGAACGCCGCCAGCACGGTGCCGACCGCGGCCACCGTGTGGCCCATGTGTAACGTCAGCAGACGCGTCCAGGCGACCTGGTAGAGGAGCGCGGCCGCGCCCGAGAGGAAATAGGCGACGAGGAACACCGTCCGCGCCATGCGTGGCGCAGTCTATTCCGGATCGTGCGCGCGCCGATGCTGGTAGAATTCGCGCACTGGAGACCGGTATGACGAAGACGTTGATAATGGCGGTCTCGTTGGTGCTCCTGACGACCGGCGCCGCGGTGAGGACGACGGCACCCGCATCCGCGCAGGCGCTCCCCGCCGGCCAGAGGGCCGCGCCGCCCGTCACCTTCCACAAGGACGTGCTGCCGCTTCTGCAGAAGAACTGTCAGAGCTGCCACCGCCCGGGCCAGATCGGGCCGTTCTCGATGCTGACCTACAAGGATGCCCGGCCGTGGGCCAAGGCGATGAAGCAGGCCGTCATCACGAGGGCGATGCCGCCCTGGTTCGCGGATCCGGGCTACGGACACTTCAATAACGACCGGTCGCTGAAGCAGGCCGACATCGACACCATCGTCGCCTGGGTCGATCAGGGCGCGCCGGAAGGCGATGCCCACGCGGCACCGCCCCCGATTGCATGGCCCGAAGGGGGCTGGCAGATCGCGCCGGACGTGTCGGTCGATCTGCCTCCGTATCCCGTGCCGGCCCGCGGCATCGTCGAGTGGGAGCGCGTCGCGTTCCCCGCGCCGTTCAAGGAAGACACGTGGGTGACGTCGGTCGAGATTCTGCCGGGCGTGCCGGCCGTCGTGCATCACATGTGCTTCGGCTTCCAGAAACACAAAGAGACGACTCCCTATAACGAATACCAGTGGATGGAAGTGCCGCGCGACGAGAACGGCAACATGCAGAAGGTCGACGGCACCACGACCGGGCCGCTCAACGGGGTCGTCCTGTCGCGCACGGCCGGCAGCACCGAGGTGAAGCGGCGCATCGGACGGCCGGAGGTCTTCGACGAAGGGACCAACGAGTTCTGCTATCTGCCGGGGCTGCCGTACGAAGACTATCGTCCCGTGCACGCCGGCGTGTTCGTGCCGGCGGGGTCGGACATGATCGTCAGCCTCCACTACACGGCGACGGGGCTGGCGGTGACCGACAAGAGCCGGATCGGATTCACGGTGACGAAGACGCCGCCGGCCAAGACGTTCGTCCCGCAGGACGGCGCCGAGGGGGACAATCCGCCCGTCGCGCGCAAGCAGGCGAACGCGTCGCTCGCCATCCCGCCCTACGCGAACGATTTTCCGGGACCGATGGCCGAGGTTGCCTTCCTGAAGGACGTCGAGCTCGTCTGGTTCCGGCCGCACGCGCACGTCCGGGGCAAGACGGTGCGCTACACGCTGGTCTATCCGGACGGCCGTGAGGAGACGCTCCTGTACGTGCCGCGGTACAACTTCAACTGGCAGCTCACGTACCGGACATCGGTGAAGATTCCGAAAGGTGCGAAGATGCGCGTCCAGTTCACCTACGACAATTCGACGGCGAACAAGTACAACCCCGATCCGGGCAGGTGGGTGCGCTACGGGGGCCAGAGCTGGGAAGAGATGGGCACGCCCAACATGGGCTTCCTGATCGATCGCGGCGCCGACGTGAACGGCGTGCTGCTCGAACGCTGAGGGCGCGACCTTCGCCATGAAGGCACGTCTGGTTCTCTCGGTGGTTCTCCTGCTCTGCGCCGCGAGCGCGCGCGGCGAGCCGCGCGACGTCCGCGTCGTTGCCGCCGACGGATTCGCGCTGCAGGGCACGTTCCATCCGGCGGACAAGGGCGGCCCCGGCATTCTGCTGCTGCATCAGTGCGATGCCGATCGGCACAGCTACGACCATCTCGCCACGATGCTCAACACGGCCGGCTATAACGTGCTGGCGATTGATTTCCGCGGCTTCGGCGGGAGCCGGGGAGGCGAGTACACCGACTTCGCCGCGCGGCGGCCGCAAATCCTCGAGCGCATGCCGGGCGACGTCGACGCGGCGCTGGCGTTTCTGACCGCGCAGCCCACGGTGATCGCCCGCGCGCTCGGCGTGGTCGGCGGGAGCTGCGGGGTGAACCAGGCGGTGCAGGCGAGCCGCCGCCATCCGGACATCCGCACGCTGGTGCTGCTCTCGGGCGGCACCAATGCGGAGGGTGAGGCGCATCTGAAGAGCTCGCCGAGCCTGCCGGTGTTCGGCGCCGCGAGCGAAGAAGACACCGATGCGGCCGCCGCCATCAGGAAGATCGTGGGCCTTTCAGCCCACCGCGACAGCCAGTTGACGATGCTCAGGAATGCGGGCCACGCCGCGTCGATGTTTGCGACGCAGGTGGACCTGGAACCGGACATCGTGATCTGGTTCAGGGCCAACCTGCCGGTGGCCGGCTACGGTCTGCCGCCGGCCATCCGGTAAGACGCAATCGCCGCTCCGCGGCTTGCCGCCGGCCGCTAGTGAGCGAGATTCATCCCGCCCGCATAGATATAACTCGCGTATCCACCGTACCCGTACACCACCAGGCCAAACGGCTGCGATCCGGCGGCCACGTGCGGATCCGGGGTGGCGGGCAGCGCCACATGCGCGACCGCCCAGGTGCCGTCGCCGACCGGTTCGAAGGAGGCGCCGGGAATCGGCGTGCCGTCGATCGTAATCGTCGCTCCTGCCGGCGCCATGACCGTCGCCCAGTTCTCGGCCCACGAGGGATTTGCCACAAACGTGTACGAGTTGAGGAACTGATGCGTGGGCGGCACGGCTCCCATCGCGGGATCGCCCGCCGTGAGCGACCCGGCGAACGCGCTTCCGCCCTCGAGGGCCTGCACGACAACAACGGGCGAAGACGAGGTGATACGGATGTGGTCCGTGGCCTCGAACAGGATCGACTCGCCGGCATTCACCGACGTGGGCGCACCCGGCTGCACGGGATCGTAGGTGAGCGTCGTCCCGTCAACGGTGCCGACGATCTTGACGTAGTGCCGCGGCGTGCCGGTCGCGTTGAACGGCACTGCGGCGACATGCTCGGTCCCGAGCGCTTCGATCGGGCTGGCCTGTTCCTCGAGGTGGTCGCAGTAACCCACGGGGACGGGCACGTTCGTACACGAGTGCCCGCCGAACACCGCGACCGGCGCAGACGCCGTCACCAGCGACCCGCTGATGTCGGTCCCGGCACTCAGCACCTGCAGCACATCGCCGCGGTTCAGCGTCATGGTGCCGCCGGATGCGGGGAACCCGCCGCCGCCCTGAAACGAACCGGCCAGCGTGACCGACGTGTTGTCTTCGGTCGCCACGACGGCCACGTACCCCGGATAAGACCCGCTGAACGTAGGCCAGGTCACGGCGCGGTAGTTGCCCGTCAGCCTGTGGACCGGGAGCAGCAACGACGAGTCCGCGGTGTACGAGGGGCTACCGCTCACGACGGCATGAAGCGGGTTCATCTGGTACACGGCCACCGGCGCGTCGCTTTGCACCCGGTAGGCGCCGTCGGTGACCATGCCGGTTCCGCTTGCGGAGGCCAGCGCGTTCACCCAGGGCAGCGAAAAGTACTGCGTGCCGCCGGCCGCCACCACGGCGCTGGTGATGCTGGCGGCCCCCTGCGTGATGCTGACATTCGCGCTGGTGTCGCCGGGATTGGTCACCGCGATCCCGAAGGAGAAGGTCGCCCGGCTGAACTCGTAGGTCAGGAGCGAGGCCGCATAGAAGTCGCACCCGAAGTAGCTGTCACCGGGCAATTCGCAGCTTCCGGCGACGGGTGCGGGAAGTCCCGTGCCGAGCAGTGTCGCACCGGCCGGGCCGCCGGGCGATGCCGAGATCGACAGCGACGCGGCGCGCAGCGATTCCGCCGTCGGCGCGAAGACGACCGTGAAGGCGCAGCTGGCGCCCGGGGAGAGGACCGCCCCGGAACACGCGCTTGCCGGCAGCGAATAATCGGCGGACGCGGCGCCGGAGATGGCAAAGCCCAGCGGGCCTGTCGATGTGGCGCCAACGTTGATCACCTGGAGCGTCGCTTGCGCGGACTCCGTGAGCTTGACGCTGCCAAAGTCCGACGGCGTCGGTGTGACCAGGAGCTGGCTGCTACCGCCCGCAGGCCCTGTGGGACCCGCGGGTCCCTCCGGTCCGGTCGGCCCTGCCACGCCCTGCAGACCCTGTGGACCGGCAGGGCCCTCAGGCCCGGGAGGTCCGGCCGGTCCCGTGGCGCCGGGCGGTCCCGCCGGGCCCGCGGGACCAGCGACTCCCTGCGGTCCCTGCGGCCCCTGTGGTCCCTGAGATCCGGTGGGGCCCGCTGGCCCTGCGGCGCCAGTGGCTCCGAGCGTGAGACTCAGCAGATCGAAATCAACCGGACGGCGGCCGCGCACTTCCAGGCGGTAGGTGCCCGGATCGAGAGCGGGAAGGAGGGCAACAATCGCCGAAGCGGTGGCGCTTTCCACCGGCAGCGCCTGGCCGCCCAGCGCCACGCGCACCGGCGCGAGGAAGCCCCGCCCGTAGATGTACAGCCGGCCGGCGGCGGTATCCGCCGTCGCGCGCTCGATGACGAGCTGATTCGGTGCCCCTTGTCCTGCCTGTCCCGCCAGATTCGACGAGAACGACAACACGACGACAAGCACGGCCAGCAGCGGGCGACGCAACGTCACGCGCATGGGAACTCCTGATGGAAGGGACAAGGGATGGACCGCAGACGACTGAAACTTACTCGGGTAGAACCGGCAGGTCAACAGCGCAGTGATCGGCGCTACTGGGGCAGGTCGGCGCCCGACAGTACTTTCCGCCACGTCGCGCCGCCGTCGGACGTGCGGTAGACCGATCCGTGCGAGCCCGAGAGATACATCACGCGGGGATTCTGATGGCTGAGGGCGATGTCGCTCGGCCTGACGCCGGTCGGGCGCGACGGGTCGCCGTTGCTGCGCGTCTCGGCCGGCAGCGTCCCGACCGTCCGCCAGCTGTTCCCGCCGTCCAGGCTCTCGACGATCTGCGTGCCGGACTGCGACAGTCCGACCACGCGCAGGCCGGTTGCATCGGCCGGGTCGAACTGCATGATGCCTGCCTGCGAGGTTGGCGCCGCCGGCCTCGCGAAGGTGGCCGCGCCGTTGGCCGACAGGAAGTAGCTCGTATCGGCCACGCTGACGATGAGCCGCGACGGATTCCGCGGTGACAGGTCGAGGCGGAAGATCGCCTGGTGGCGCAGTTCGGAACCAAGCCCGGTCTTCATCGAGGCCCACGTCGCGCCGCCGTCGGTCGACTTGAGCACGCCGTACTGCGTCTCGAGGTAGTTGTTCCCGCCGCCCGAGAGCAGCCCGAACGTGCTGGCGTAGATCGTCTGCGGGTCGGCCGGATCGATCCGCAGCCCCGTCACGCGCGTGCCGCGGACGAAGCCGGTCGGCAGCTCGGTCCACGTGAGGCCGCCGTCGGTGGACTTGTGCACGATGCCGACGGTGTTGAAGAGCTGATTCGGATCGGCGCCCGTGTAGCTGGCAGGGTTGGCGTTGCTGCCCGCGTAGATCACCTGCGAGTCTGTCGGGTCGAGCGCCAGCGCATAGATCGCCGTGTTCATCCCGTCGCCCACCCGCTGCTCCCAGTGCAGCCCCCCATCGTCGGAGCAGTAGACGCCCTGGTAGGCCGCCTGGATGACGTCGAGAGTCCCTGGACTCCCGGCCATCGCCATGCAGACGTGCTCCGGGTTGCGCGGATCGATCACCGTGTCGAAGAACTCGGAATAGCAGAGCCCGCCGCCGCGCTTCTCGAACGCCCGGATGCCGTCCACGATGCGCATCCACGTCGCGCCGTCGTCGGTCGTCTTGAAATACCCCTCGCCCTCGACGCCCACGTAGACGATGCGGTCGTCGAAGGGGTCGACGGCGAGCGACTGGTCGGTGCGCTGGGGATAGGAGTGCGGCGTGCAGTCGGTGACCTGCGCGGAGGCTCGCGCGGCGCCGGCGAGCAGGCAGGCGGCCGCGATGAGGGGGAGGATGGCGAACCGCGGCATGGTGATCGGGTCACTCCACGTTTCGGTGTGAGGGAAGCGGTTCGACAGCGTGAAGATTCCGATAGCCCGTGCCGCGGGCATCGCTGCGTCAGTTGCGCTCGGGCACAGGCTCCACGGAGAGCTCGGCTCTCGTCGTCATATCCGCGGCGACGTCAACCGGCAGGCCGAAGGTGACGTACCGCGTCTGCGAGACGAAGAGGCGGTAGGTGCCTTTGGCGACGCGCATCATGGCGACGCCGCGTTCGTCGGTGACGGCTCGGTACGGATGCATGACCACGCGGGCGCCGCTGAGCGGCGTCTGAGTGGCCTCATCGACGGCTTCGATCGTCACGAGGCACTCGGGCTGGCTGACGACTCTCACGCCGAAGCCGGCGGAGCTCTCAGCGTGGGGAATCCCGGCGCCAGGCTCCGCGCCCGGAAGGCCCGCCCCGGGCGGAGTCGAGGGGATCCTGACGCTCCATGCGAAGAGCCCCTCGCCGGCCGGGGCTTCGAGCTCGACGTCCGCGACGTACAAACCGGTCGTGCCTGGCCAGAGCTGCCCGGACAGCGCACCGCCCGCGACCTGCGTCGCCCGGTCGTCGTAGATGCCGAACTCGTGATTCACGAGGCGGCACTCATCGGCGCACTTGACCCCGACTCTAATCCGGAATCTCTCGCCGGGCACGACAGCCGACGGAACGTCCCACACGACCACGCTGGTGGCGTGAGGCGTGAGGGTGGACGCCGGCGCCGACGTCTCCAGTTGCTCCATGTCTACGCGGTCGGCTCCTTGGCGGCGTTCGTCCCGGCGATGTAGCCGTGCACGAGGGCGCGTCCCAGCCCGTGCTGGTTGCCGCCGCCGCTCGACTCGCCGCCGGCATACAGGCCCGGGATCGGCTCGCCCTGCATGTCGATGACCTGGGCCCGCCCGTTGATGCGCAGGCCGCCGTACGAGTCGTGCCAGACCGGATAGAGCGCCGCCGCGTAGAAGGGCGGCTTCTCGATCCGGTGCATCGGCGCATCGGATCCGCGTCCGAATTCCGGATCGCCGCCCTTGTCCACGTACGCGTTCCACTTCGCCACGGTGTCTTTCAGGAAGGCGAGCGGGACCCGCTGGAACTCATGGCCTTTCCGGATCCTGGCGGCCAGCTCTTCGATCGTGTCGGCGCTGAAGAAGAAGCCGTTGGTCGGCGAGGTGAACGGCGGATCGATGTTCCACTTGTCGCGCTCCACCGCGGCGCGGTCGAAGATTGCCCAGATCGGTCCGGAGAGGAAGTCCGGCGGCTTCGATCCCTCGTTGATCGCCAGCGCGGCGTGAATGCTGTTCGGCTCCGTGTAGGTCTTTCTGATGTTTTCGGCGCTCGCATTGCGCCAGTCGCCCTGCACGTGGTCGAGCCCGGACCTGGGCTGGCCTTTGCCGGGTCCGGCCGGAAACGCGGCGCCACCCTCGCGCACCGTGACCAGCATCTCGTTGAAGAACCGCTTGCCCACCTGGTTCACGACGATCAGGTGCTGGAAGGAGTCGGCGCCCAGGACGACGCCCGTGGAGCCGCGGAAGGGGAACGTCGGGTGGCCCGGCAGCATGTCGGTGTAGGGGTCGCGCGTGGCGAGCGTTCCCGGGAAATGGAACGTGCTGCCGTAGGAGAGGTTCTGGTGCATCCCCGCCAGGTTCGCCCCGATCCGCATGCCGGCGATGATGCCGCTGGCGTCCTGACCGCGGGGGCCGAGCAGCGCCCAGCCGCTCGAGACGAACGCGGGCTCGCGCCACGCCGGGTAGAACATGCTGCGGAACTGGGGATTGGCGGCGTGCCCGCCGGCGCCGATGACGATGGCCTTGCGGGCGCGGACGTAGATCGTCTCCCGGCGCTCGTCGATGTTGCCGTTCTGCCAGAGGCTCTCGAGCCGCGCGCCGGTCCGCGGGTCCAGCCGCGGCGAGTAGCTGGCCCGGATGCCCACCACCCGTCCCGAGAACTGCTGCTCCCGGATGATCTCGTCCATGTGGTGGTTGAGGATGAACCGCACCCCTTTTTCACGGGCACTGAACTCGAGACCTCTGGAGAGCGCGGCGCCGTTGACGCGCGCGCCCGGGCTGGCGACCTTGGCGCCGTCCTCCATGAACCGGGGCGCGAAGTGGCTCGAGCTCACGCCCCTGATGCCGGCGTCCTGTCTGGAGACCGTGCCTCTCTTGATGTCGGTCGTCGGGCCTTCCATGAGGAAGGTGACGGCGCGCCGGGCGCGCGACATCCCGCCGTTGCCGTGGGTACCGGAGATCCGGCCCATGCGCACGTAATTCGCCATCAGGAATTCCCGGGTGGCGGAGCAGTTGTCGGCATACGCGCGATGGAGGTCGCGTTCGTTGTAGCGGTAGGGGGCCTGCGCCGCGGTGTCCATGACCGACCAGTCGGTGTGGTCTCTGAACAGGAAGTCGGTGTCCTCGGTCAGTTCGGCCACGGTGTGCTGCCGCGGCACGGTGACAAAGCCCTCGGGGTCGTGCTCGCCCTTGATGTCCCGAAGCTGAAGGGGGTCGCCGCCGCCGAGCGAGATCTGGCCGCCGCTGTGCACCATCTTGCCGCCGACGTCGAAGTTCTGCTCGACGATGATGACCGACGCGCCGAGATCCCGCGCGCGGATGGCGGCGGGGAGGCCCGTGCACCCGGCGCCGATGATCACGATGTCCGCCTCGTAGTGCCACTGGACGGCGTCGACGGGGGAGACCTGCGCCAGCGCGGTGCCTGAGGTGGACAGGACGGCGGCGCCGACACCGGCGGCGGCGCCGCTCCTGACGAAATCACGCCGGCTGACGGCTGTGCCGTCCTGGCGCGTCTGCGGGCGAAGAGGTTTCTTGGCCATAGGTGGACGAAACTTACTCCTCCCCGGGGGGGCAAATCAACGAAATCGAGGCGTCAGAGATCGTGGATGACCGCGGGAGGAAAAGCGGCCCGCAAGGCGTTCAGCACGGCCAGTACGTCGATGACTTCCTGGGTGATGGCGCCGCTCACCGGACTCAGGTGCCCGGTGGCGGCGAAGGCCATGCCGGCGACGCTCAGGGCCATGCCACCCACCGCGCTCTCGAGGGCGATGGATCGCATCCGGCGGCTGATGTGCATGAACTCGTCCACCCGCTTGAGGGAATTGTCCATGACCACGACGCCCGCCGCTTCCGCGGTGACGTCGCTGTTGTGCCCGATCGCCATGCCGACCGTGGCGGCCAGCATGGCCGGGGCATCATTGATGCCGTCGCCCACGTACAGCGTCTTGGCGGCAGCCGTTTCCCGGCGGACGATGGCCAGTTTCTCTTCAGGACTCCTCTGGGCGTAGACGTCGGTGATCCCCACCTGCTCGGCGAGGTAGCGCACCTCCGACTCACGATCGCCCGACACGATCATCACGCGCGCGAAGCGGTGCTTCGGTCCGAGGTGACTGACAAAGGATCGGCTCTCCGCGCGCGGCGCATCGCGAAAGCGCAAGGCCGCCGCGTAGCGCCGGTCAATCGCCACCACGCACTCGAGTCCCCCGGCCGCCGGCGGCAGCAGATCGGCGCCGGCGAGCGTCTGCGCCGCGAGCTTGGCGCGGCTCGTGATCTGCAAGTGACGGCCGGAGACGGTTCCGCGCAGGCCCTGACCGGGTTCCTCGCTCACCTCGGTGGCCTCCGGGAGCTCGAGCCCGGCCTCCTGTGCCGCCGCGAGGATGGCTCGGGCCAGCGGGTGTTTCGAGTAGCGCTCCAGGCTCGCGACGAGCGTCAGCACCTCCCGTTCCGCAAAGCCAGGGGCGGTGATCTGCCCGGTCAGCGCGGGCTCGCCATAGGTGAGCGTTCCGGTCTTGTCGAAAATCGCGGTCCGGCACCCGGCGATGTGCTCGAGCACGACAGGACTCCTGACGATGATCGCCCGGCGGGCGCAGAGGGAAATTGAACCGATGATGGTGATCGGGATGGCGAGCAGCAACGGGCAGGGCGTGGCGATGACCAGCACCGCCAGGAAACGGATCGACTCACCACTGATCGCCCAGGCGAGGAGGGCCACGGTCAACGCCACCGGCGTGTACACGGCCCCGAGCTGATCGCCGAGCCGCCGCAACTGCGGCCGCGTGGCCTCGGACTCCCGCATGACGCCCATGATCTTCGCGTAGCGCGAATCGGCCGCGCGCTGGGTCGTGCGAATCGTCAGGGCCGATTCGCCATTGATCGCGCCCGAGATCACGGTCGAGCCGCGGGTCTTGCTGATCTGGAAGGGCTCGCCCGTGAGATAGGACTCATCCATCACCTCGTGGCCCTCGATGACCACGCCGTCCGCCGGACAAATCTCATGCGGATAGATCACGAGGATGTCGCCCACCGCGATCTCTGCCAGCGCCACGTCCTGCATGCCCGCCGCACGTTTCCGGTGGGCAATCGACGGCATCCGCCCGGCCAGCGCGGCCAGCACCGACGAGGCACTGCGCAGCGCGTAGCTCTCCAGCGCTTCACCTCCGGCGAGCATGAGCACGATGATGGCGCCAGCCAGGTACTCGCCCAGCACAACGGACGTGACGATGGAAAGACCGCCCAGCAAATCGGAGCCGAATTCGCGCTTCAGGAACTTCCGGAGCAGGTCGTGGAGCAGCGGCAGGCCGCCGGCCGCGAGCGTGGCCAGCAGGGGAAGGCGGTACGTGCCCGGCGTGGTGTGGAAGACGAAGCGAAGGACCAGGTGCGAGAGGAGGGCCGTGAGGGCAAGCGCCGTGATGACGGTGGTCTTGCGGTGCCAGAGCCCCGACGGCGAATACCGGGACCGGCCGGCCGGCGGCTGTTGACCCAGGGTGGTTTTCATACACGGTCGAGCCGGATGTCGAGAGGGCCGCGACGTCGGGAGGCAACCAGGTGTGCGGCGCCTTGATTGTCGCCGGTCAGCATCGCCACGTCGATACCTAAAGCAGTGTGCAGGCGGGAACCCTCAGCACGATCGGTGATGCCATGGCAGTTATGCGTGGCGGCGCCCGAATGTCATCGTCGGCGCGAGTACTGGCCGGAATTGCCCCACGGTCGCGCGCCTCGGAGGTCAGGCCGATAACCGATCAGCACTACGCCACGTCGATGAGCACCCGTGGGTTCCTCGCGGCGATCGTCAGCAGGGTGCGTGCCGCGCCCGACGGCGCGCGGCGTCCCTGTTCCCACTCCTGAAGCGTCCGCACCGAGACGCCGAGGAGTTCAGCAAACCGCGGCTGCGACAAACCTGTGCGTCCGCGAATCGTCGCCACCGACGGCACGTTCGTGACGCGGCCGTGTTCGCCTCGCTTGAGCTGTCGAAGGCCTTCCAGGATTTCCGCGCCGATATTTCGCCGCTTAGGCGCTGCCATCGATTTCCTCCTTGATCTTCTTCAGTACATGCCCCGGGATGCTCTCCGCCTCGTTCTTGGCGTACAGGGTGAGCATCCAGATTTCCCCGTGGTGCGATCGGAGGTAGTAGATCACTCTGAGCCCGCCTCGCTTCCCGCGTCCGGAGATTCCCCACCGGAGCTTCCGGACGCCACCCGAGCCGCGGATCACATCTCCAGCGTCCGGATTATCGGCAAGCGCGTGCTGCAACGCCGCGTACTCGTCGTCTGACAGGTATTGGTGGACCAGGGACGTGAAGAGACGTGTTTCGACGAACGTCAGCACTTCATGCAGAGTATACGTCTTAGACGTATGTCCGTCAAAGACCGACGTTCTCCCCCCATCTTGAACGGCCTTCCTTCCTGGCCCGGCTCCAGGGCTTCAGCTGGCGCTCTCGTTTCAGGGCCGCACTGAGCGACTCACACTCCTCCATGTAGACGAGCGAGACAGGCAGTCGTGAACGTGTGTACTTCGCGCCTTTCCCGGAGTTGTGGACTATTACCCGCGCATCAGGATCTCGAGCAAATCCTGTGTACAGCGTCCCGTCCGCGCAACGAACCATGTACACAAAGAACATGAAGGGATTGTAGGTGGTGTCCCTCGCGGCGGGAGTCGTTCCACCCAAATCCTCGAATTCTCTAATGTTCTAACAAAACCGATGCGCGGAATCGGCGAGATCCGCTCAAAAACCTGGGTAGAGACACGTATTGAGCACGCAGCCGTGGCACCACCCAGAGCGACTCTACGCCTTCGACCCACTTGGCTTGTTGTCCTTGCGCGCATCGATCAGCACGATGCTCATGTCCCGTTCTCTACGCAAGCGCTTCAGAATCCCGTCCACTCTCTTTCGCTCCGTCGCTGAGAAATAAATGATGATCTTGATCGAACGGCTGGCATCGCTCGCTTTTTCATAGATTGCTGTTTGATTCTTCAGGTTGCGTTCCAGCTGAGTGTTGCTCGCAAGCTTCATTTCCACGAGCGACTTGTCCTTGGACCCTCTTGAAATCTTGAAGTCGGCTGGACCGCGCCCATCATTGGCTTCACGTGTA
>JACQZV010000069.1 GCA_016213695.1 Acidobacteriota bacterium
CGCGCTGGACAACGCGCTGTCGCTCCAGCGCGCGGAAGCGCTGTCGGTGACCGACGACCTCACCGGGCTCTCCAATTCCCGCTATCTCAACCTCGTCCTGCGCCGGGAAGAAAAGCGGTCGATCCGCAGCGGTCGCCCTCTCTCGGTGCTGTTCATCGACATGGACGGCTTCAAGAACGTCAACACGCAGCACGGCCACATGGCCGGCAGCCGGGCGCTCGTCGAGGTCGCGGCGGTGATTCGCGCCTGCGCGCGCGAGACCGACGTCGTCGCGCGCTTCGGCGGCGATGAATTCTCGGTCATTCTGCCGGATACCGCCCGGGAAGGGGCCGTGTTCGTCGCCGAGCGCATCTGCGACCGCATCAGGGCGTTTCGCTTTCTCGAAGGCGACGGCCTGGACGTCCGCCTGACCGCCTCGGTGGGTGTCGCCACCCTGCCGGACGTGACATCATCGTCGGAAGAACTCCTGCGAGCGGCGGATCGCGCCATGTACCGGGTCAAGGACACGGGCAAGAACGGGATCTTCGTTGCGGAGAAAGGAACGTAATTGGGTCTGGGCTCGTTTTTCTCCCTGTTTTCGAACGACCTGGCGATCGACCTCGGCACCGCCAATACCTGTGTGTACGCGCGCGGGAAAGGCATCGTGGTCAACGAGCCGTCGATCGTCGCGATCAACAAGATCAACGGCCGCGTCGAGGCGGTCGGCAAGGATGCGAAGGAGATGCTCGGACGCACGCCGGGCAACATCGTCGCGATCAAGCCGATGAAGGACGGCGTCATCGCCGACTTCGAAGTCACCGAGAAGATGCTGACGTACTTCATCAAGAAGGCGCACAACCGCAACGTCTGGGTGCGGCCGCGCATCGTCATCGGCGTGCCGTCCGAGATTACGCAGGTCGAGAAGCGCGCCGTGAAGGACAGCGCCTATCGCGCGAAGGCGAGCGAGGTGCACCTCGTCGAGGAGGCGATGGCGGCGGCGATCGGCGCCGGCATGCCGATCACCGAGCCGTCGGGCAACATGATCGTCGACATCGGCGGCGGCACCACCGACATCGCCGTCATCTCGCTCGCCGGCATCGTCTACAGCAAGGCGGTCCGCGTCGCGGGCAACGAGATGGACGAGGCGATCATCCAGTACATCAAGAAGACGTACAACCTGCTCATCGGCGAGCGCACCGCCGAGCAGATCAAGATGGAAATCGGCTCGGCCTTCGCGCTCGACGACCGGATGACGATGGAGATCAAGGGACGGCACCTGATCGAAGGCGTGCCGAAGACGATCACCATTACCGATGAGGAGATTCGCGAGGCGCTGGCCGAGACCGTCAACGTCATCGTCGACGCCGTGCGCGTGGCGCTCGAGCGGACCCCGCCGGAACTGTCGGCCGACATCGTCGACCGCGGGATCGTGCTGACCGGCGGCGGGTCGCTGCTCAAGAATCTCGACAAGCGCCTGCGCGAGGAGACGGGCCTGCCGCTGGCCATGGCAGAAGACCCGCTGTCGTCGGTCGTGCTCGGCGCGGGCAAGATGCTGTCGGATTTCAATCTGCTGCGGAAGATCTCGATTGACTAGTTGGCAGTCGGCCGTCGGCAGTGGGCAGGACGATTCCTGGTTCGACTGCCGACTGCCTGCTGCCCGCTGCCGACTGCCATGGCGCTCTTAGATATCCGCCAGCGCACCGGCTACCTGTTCATCGCGCTCACCGTCGGCCACATCGTGCTCATTTCTGCGCAAGTCAACACGGCCCGCGGGGTGCCGGTGCTGGAGGCCGTGACGTTCGGCGTCTTCGCGGAAGTCCAGCGGGCCACCGCGTCGGCCATCGGCGGGATGCGGGCCTCCTGGAGCGACTACATCGCGCTGCAGCAGGTGCGCAGCGAGAACGACCAGCTGCGGCAGGAAGTGTCGCAGCTGCGGGTCCGGCTGCAGCAGGAGCGCGCGCTCGCCCAGCAAACGCGATCGTTCGAACAACTGCTCGAACTGCGCACGCGCGCCGAACTGGCCACCGTGGCGGCGGTCGTGATCGCCGGCGGCGCCAGCCCCGATTTCCGGACGATCACCATCGACAAGGGGACCTCCGACGGCCTGCGGCCCGACATGGCGGTCATCGCGCCGGCCGGCGTGGTCGGCCGGATCATTACGCCAAGCGCCCGGGCGTCGAAGGTACAGCTGCTCATCGACCGGAACGCCGCCGCCGGCGCCCTGGTCGAACGGTCCAGGGCCCACGGGGTGGTCGAGGGGACGGGTGGCGCCCTCCGCATGAATTACGTGACGGGGACTGCCGACGTGCAGGTGGGCGATACCGTGGTGACCTCCGGCATCGACGGCATTTACCCTAAGGGCTTCGTGATAGGTCAGATAGAATCAATAGAGCGCGGCGCGGGCGCCTTCGGGGCGATCGTGCTGCGGCCGGCCGTCGATTTTTCGTCGGTCGAGGCGGTGCTGGTGGTGCTGACACCGCCGGAAGCCGCCCAGGAGGACGCCGCTCCCCCGAACGCGGTGCGGGCACGCGAGTGAAGATCCTTGGGGTCCTCGTCGCGATCGCGCTGGCGCTCGCGTTGCAGACGAGCCTGGCGCGGTTTCTCGTGGGCGGGACCGCGGCCGTCGACCTGGTGCTCGTGGTCGTCGTGTACGTCGCGCTGACGAGCGGGCCGGTGACCGGGATGTTTGCGGGCAGTCTGGCGGGCATCATCCAGGATGCGCTGTCGAGCGGCCTCGTCGGGGTCGGCGGGCTGGCGAAGGCGCTGATCGGGTTTCTGGTCGGCGCGATCGGCCAGCAGTTCATCGTCACGGCGGCGCTGCCGCGGCTGGTGATGTTCCTGGCGGCGACGGCGGTGCACGCGGCGACGTTCATGGGCCTCTATGTGGGGCTGGGGCTGCGGTCGTTTCCGTCGCCCTGGGCGGCGGTGGCGAGTCAGGCGCTCGGGAATGCCGCGGTCGGGCTGATCGCGTTTGCGATCATCGAATCGCTGCCCGGCGCCATGGAACGGCGGCGGGTGAGAAAGAGGATGTAGGCTTCAGGCTTCAGGATGGCACAGACCGAAGATCGACGGCGGATTACGGTGCGCCTGATGGTGCTCCAGGTGAGCGTCGTTGTGACGTTCGCCGCCCTGGCGATCGGCTTCTGGTTTCTGCAGATCGTCCAGCACACGCAGTTTGAGGAGATGGCGGAGAACAACCACCAGCGGACGCTCGCCCTGCGGGCGCCGCGCGGCGTGCTGTTCGACCGTGACGGCAAGGTGCTCGTCGAGAACCGGCTCTCGTTCACCGTGTCGATCGTCCGCGAGCACACCAAGGATCTGGACCGCACCATCCGGCTGCTGGCGGCGGTGGCCGGGCTCGATATTTCGACCGTCCGGCAGATCGTCGACCGGCATCGCGGCGAGCCGGCCTACCGGCCGATCGTCGTCATCGAGGACGCGTCGCTGTCGCAGGTGGCGGCGATCATGGCGCGGCGGCTCGACTTCGAACTGCCGGACGTGGTCGTCGAGCAGGTGCCGATGCGCCAGTATCCGGCCGACGCGCTGGCCGCGCACCTGTTCGGGTACGTCGGGGAAGCCAGCGACAGCCAGATCGGCGAGGGCGTCACGAGCGGCGCGATCGTCGGCCAGTCGGGCATCGAGCGCGTGTACAACCGGCTGCTCATGGGGCAGGACGGCGCACGCCGCGTCGTCGTGAACAGCATGGGGCGCGAGATTCGCACGCTCGAGGAAGTGCCGCCCGTCGAAGGCCGGCGCGTCCAGCTGACCATCGATTACGAGCTGCAGAAGGCCGCCGAGGAGGGGTTCCGCCACGCGGGCTTCACCGGTGCCGCGCTCATCATGGATCCGCGCAACGGCGAGGTGCTCTCGTACGTGAGCCTGCCGGCGTACGACCCGAACGACTTCGCCGCCGGGATCGATCGCGCCACCTGGGCGTCGCTCAATGCCGACCGCCTGAAGCCGCTGCAGAACCGGGCCATTCAGGGGCGGTACTCGCCGGGGTCGATCTTCAAGATCGTCGTCGCGACGGCGGCGCTCGAAGAGGGCCTCGTCACGCCCGACTACCGGGTGAGCTGCGGCGGCGGCGCCACCTTCTACGGCCACTACTACAAGTGCTGGCTGAAGGGCGGCCACGGCTCGGTGGACATGCGCCACGCCATCGAGCAGTCGTGCAACGTGTATTTCTACACGCTCGGCAACATGCTCGGCGTGGACCGCATCCATAAGTGGGCGGACAAACTGGGGCTGGCCGGCAAGACCGGCATCGACCTGCCGAACGAGCAGGAGAGCCTCGTGCCGTCCACCGAGTGGAAGCTGGAGCGGTTCGGAGAGAAGTGGTACGCGGGCGAGACGATTTCGGTCGCGATCGGACAGGGGCAGGTGTCGGTGACGCCGGCGTCGCTGGCGGTGATGATCTCGACGATCGCCAACGGCGGCACGCGCGTCACGCCGCACCTGATTCGCGCGGTCGACGAGGGCGGCGGGTGGAAGATCGCCACGCCTCCCGCGGTGGCCAGTACGGGGCTGTTCCGGCCCGAGACGCTCGCGGCACTGCACGACGGGCTCTGGATGGTGGTGAATGGCCACGGCACCGGCGGCCGCGCGCGCATTCCGGGCCTTGACGTGGCCGGCAAGACCGGGACCGCGCAGGTGATCTCCAACAAGGGCCGCCAGGCCGCCCGCGGCAGCGACGTCGACCTGCGCGACCACGGCTGGTTCGTGTTTTTCGCGCCCCGCGACAATCCGGAGATCGCCGGCGTGATCTTCGGCGAGCACAACGAGCACGGGTATCTGGGCGCGCCGATTGCCAGGCACGTGATCGAAACCTATTTTGCGAAGAAGGACGGGCGTCCGCTGCCGACGCTGGCGCCGATGCCCGCCCCGGCGGCGCCGGAGGCCGATCCGGATCTGGCGCCGCTCGAGGACCAGGTGCCGGTGGCCGCCGCGACCGCCCGGGCGGCAGCGCGGGGCACCCACTAGAGGCGGGAGACCACCGACTGTGTTCGAACGAAGGCTGTACCATCACGTCGACTGGGGGCTGCTCGTCGCTGTGCTGGCGCTCTGTGCCGTCGGCCTGGTGCAGATCTACAGCGCGACCGGCGGTTGGACGCCCATCGTGCAGATGCAGATCTACGGGGTCGTGCTGGGCCTGGTCGCACTGGTGATCTGCCTGAGCGTCGATTACCGATCGCTCGCCGACAAGTCGCATCTCATCTACGTCGGCATCATCGGGCTCCTCGTGTACGTGCTCTTTTTCGGCGCCGTGCGCGGCGGGTCGCGGCGCTGGATCGACCTCGGCGTCTTCAACGTCCAGCCGTCGGAGTTCGTCAAGGCGGCGCTGGCGCTCGTGCTGGCGAAGTTCTTCGGCGACAGCCGGCGGGCCGTCGTGACGCGCGCGGACCTGTTCGTCGCCGGGGCGGTGACCGCCATCCCCCTGGTGCTGGTGGCGCAGCAGCCGGATCTGGGTACCGCCGCGACGCTCATTCCGGTGGCGTTCGCCGTGGTGTACGTCGCGGGCATGCCGATGCGGATCCTCGGCGTGCTGGCCCTGGTGGGCGTGCTGGCGGCCCCGATGGCCTGGAAGTTCGCGCTCCAGGATTACCAGCGGGAGCGCATCTCGACGTTCCTGGATCCGGCGCAGGACGCGCGGGGTGCGGGGTATCAGCAGATTCAGGCGCGCATCACCGTCGGGTCGGGTGGCGCGTGGGGCAAGGGATTCCAGGAGGGAACGCAGGGACAGCTGCGGTTCCTCCCGGTGGCGCACAACGATTTCATCTTCTCCGTACTCGCCGAGGAGCAGGGATTCGCCGGAGTCATTGTGGTCCTCGGCCTGTACTTGTTCGTTATTCTGCGATCGCTCGAGTCGGCCCGCCTGGCAAAGGACCGGCTCGGCGCGTACCTGGCGATGGGAGTGCTGGCCAGCTTCGCGTTCCAGGTGATGTACAACATCACGATGTCGGCCGGCCTGGCGCCGGTCAAGGGTTTAACGCTTCCGCTCATGAGCTACGGCGGTTCCTCCATGATTGCCACGTTGGCGGGATTCGGCCTCGTGCTCAACGTGCGGATGCGACGATTCACCAATTAGCACGACTGTAGTGGACACGACCATGCTGCTGGCGATCCTCCTCACGTACCTGCCGGTGCGTGCCGCGGAGCTCTGCCAGCGGGCCGGTCTGCCGTCCGCGGAGAGTAACGGGCATGACCAAGGAGATGATCGTCTCCTCGAGCGCCCACGAGACGCGGGTCGCAATCCTCGAGGACGACCAGGTCGCCGAGATCTTTATCGAACGAGAGCGATCGCGCGGCGTGGTGGGCAATCTGTACAAGGGCCGGGTCTCCAAAGTGCTGCCCGGCATGCAGTCGGCCTTCATTGATCTCGGGCTCGA
>JACQZV010000072.1 GCA_016213695.1 Acidobacteriota bacterium
CAGCCCCACGCCAATCCAGCCCATCTTGAGGAAGCTGCCGCCGAGGCTCGCGCCGTCGAGCCGCGCGTCGGTCATTTCGGGGAAGAACGCGCCCCCCTGGACGAACACCGCCGTCTGCCGCGAGATGACGAGGCGGTACAGGGAGTTGCGGGTGCGCACGAGCAGCGTCGTCAGCGGCTCGAGGTCCCGCAGGCTGACACCCTCGACCCCCTCGAAGGCGGCGGCGAAGCCGTCGAGCGTGGCGGCGCGGGGCAGCAGAACGGTGGAATCCATGCTCGCCGGTGTCTTCAATATACCGGTTTCGTCCGCACGAAGGTGTCGGGCGTGCCGTCGGCCGGATTCACGAAGACGACATCCCGCGGGTCGCGCCGCGGCGTGTCGACCGACAGGAACACCAGCGGCTCCTCGACGATGTCAATGGCGTGCACGGTGCCCTTCTTGAAGAAGATCAGGCGTCCCGGGCCGATCTCGGACGGCCCGAGGTCGCCCATCCGGAAGCGCGCGCGGCCGCTGACGACGAGCAGATATTCGTCGCAGGTCGCGTGGTAATGGGGCGGCACGGTCGCGTAGATCCGGAACAGCCGGCAGCTCGCCTCCGCCTCATCGGTGAGCCGCGTGTCGACGAGCATCGTGTCGGCCCGCGCCGGGAACGCGCCCGCGATTCCGGCGATGTCGAACGTCCCGCACGAGCGGGCCGGCGTCCCCTTGTCACCCGTCACTGTGCGCCTCCCGCGACCGGTTGCGCCGTCCATCGTAGCATCGGTCGCGTCTGCTGCCGTGGTGAGTGTAGTATTGCACCGCTCCAACGAGCCTCTTTGCCCACAAGTCGGGTCCCGGGCCGGACTCACGCGAGGACATTATGTGGCAGCAGAACTATGAACCGGTGGCGGCAAGCCTGGGCCTGTCGGCCGTCGTCGCCGCGATTCCAATCCTGGTCCTGTTCTTCGCGCTGGGGGTGAAGAAAACGCCCGTCTGGGTGGCCGCGATCAGCGCGCTGGGGTCGGCCGTGATCGTGGCGCTCGTGGCCTACGGCATGCCGCTTCCGCTGGCGATCATGTCCGCCGTGTACGGCGCCGCCTTCGGGCTCTTCCCGATCGCCTGGATTGTCTTCACCGCCATCCTGCTGTACCGGCTCACCGTGGAGACCGGCAAGTTCGACATCATCAAGGATTCGGTGGGCGGGTTGACCACCGATCGCCGGCTGCAGGCGCTGCTCATCGCGTTCGCGTTCGGGGCCTTCATCGAAGGGGCGGCCGGGTTCGGTACGCCGGTGGCGGTGGCCGCCGCGATGCTGGCGGGACTGGGCTTCTCGCCCTTTCATGCCGCGGCCATCTGCCTGCTGGCCAATACCGCGCCGGTCGCGTTCGGGTCGCTCGGGATTCCGGTCACGACGCTGGCGAACATCACCGGCATGCCGGTGCTGCCGCTCAGCGCGATGGTGGGTCGTCTGAGCGCGATGATTTCCCTGTTCATTCCGGGCTACCTGATCGTCGTGATGACCGGACCGCGGCGCGCGCTCGAAGTGCTCCCGGCCATCGTGGCCTGCGGGCTGTCGTTTGCCGCCGTCCAGTTCACGGTCTCCAATTACGTCGGACCCGAGCTGACCGACATCCTGAGCTCGCTCACCGCGATCGGCACGATCGTGGTGCTCATCAAGTTCTGGACGCCGCGGACCACCATGCAGATGGAGGGCGACTGGGCCGGCTCCACGTCCGGCGCCGGCGTCCGGGTCGCGCCCGGGCGGCGCACCGGATCGGAGACGTTTGCCGCGTGGATGCCGTATCTGCTGCTCGTGCTCTTCGTCCTGGTGTGGGGCGCGCCGTCGGTCAAGGGAGCCATCGATCGAGCGACGACGCTGTTGTTACCGGTTCCCGCATTGCACCAGAGCATCGTCCGCGTGCCCCCGGTCACGGCCCAGCCGGCGCCGTACGCGGCGGTCTTCACGTTCAACTGGCTGGGCGCGTCGGGCACGTCATGCCTGCTGGCGGTACTCGCGGCGGCCGCCTTCCTGCGCGTCGGGGCACGGCGGTTCATCAGGCTCGGCGGCACCACCTTCACGCAGTTGAAGATGCCGATTCTGACCATTGCGGCCATGCTCGCCATGGCCTACGTCATGAACTATTCGGGCATGACGTCGACGCTCGGTCTGGCGCTGGCCGGCAGCGGCGCCGGGTTTCCGTTCTTCAGTGCGACGCTGGGCTGGCTGGGTGTGTTCCTCACCGGCAGCGACACGTCCGCCAATGCGCTGTTCGGGAATCTGCAGGTCGTCACGGCGAATGCGCTGGGCCTCAATCCCGTCCTCACCGCCGCCGTCAATTCAGCCGCCGGCGTCGTGGGAAAGATGGTCTCTCCTCAGAGCATCGCCGTGGCCGTGGCGGCGACCGGGATGGCCTCGTCTGACGAGGGGAAGTTGTTCCGGTTCACCTTGAAACACAGCGTGCTGCTGATGGTCGTGATCGGCATCGTCTCGATGCTGTACGCCTATGTCTTTCCGGGCCTTGTGCCGGTTGTTCCGGCACCGACGCCATAACACGGGCAGAAGGCCCGCGCGACAGGTGGCGCCCGGTCGTCCGATGGCGTAGGCTTCAGGGGCCGCGCCTGCTGCCAAACCTGGGTCATGAACCTGCCCGACGTCTTTCCCGGCCACGACGGCGCGTCACGGCGGTCGGCAGCCCGTGTCGAGCGGGTGCTGGCGGTCGGCCGCGCGTTTCTGACCGTCACCGGCTTCGTCGCGATCTACCTGGATCCGACCGAGCCCGTTCGCCTGCGGGAGATCACCTACGGCGTGCTGTTCGGCTACGCGCTGTACAGCCTCGCCGTGCTCGTCTACACGCACAGGACGGTCCGGCTCACGCCCGCGCACGGGCGCGCCCTCCACGCCCTCGATATCCTGTGGACGTCGGTCCTGACGTTCGTCAGCCAGGGGCCGCTCAGCCCCTTCTACCTGTTCTTTCTTTTCGTCGTGCTCGCTGCCGCCTACCGGTGGCGCTTCCGCGAAACCGCCGGGACGGCGGTGGTCATCATCGCCGTGTTTCTGGTCGAGACCGCCGTCGCCGCGCTCGGCCCGTGGAATGAGCGGTGGTTCACTCCGAACACCTTCGAACTGAACCGCACGATCATCCGGCTCGCCTACCTCCTGCTCACGGGCGTCCTGCTCGGCTACCTCGCCGAGCAGGAGAAGTACTCGCGGGCGGAACTGACGGCCACGGTCGACGTCGCCCGGCAGCCGCAGCTGCACCTCGGGCTCGGCGGCTCGATCGCCGCGGTCGCGCGCGCCCTGTCCGCCACCTTCGGCGCCGCGTCGGTGATCGTCGTCGTCAGGGATCACGAGATGCACCGCACCCAGTTGTGGCAGCTCGATCGGGCGGCCGACGGCCACGCCGCGCCGCACGTGCATCGTGTCGAGCTCGACGCGCGGCAGCAGCCGGCCTGGCTGTTCACCGACCCCGGGCGCGCCTGGTACGCGGTGCGGGGGAGCGACCGCGGGATCGCCCCGGCGTGGGTCATCGAAGCCGACGCCTGGCACCTGCGGCGGGAGGTGATTGATGTGCCGCGCGCGTTTCTTGACGCGCGGCCGTTTCGCCGCGTCATGGCCGTGAACATGGGCCTCACGCACGAGTGGCACGCCCGGGTGTACCTGTTCGACCCGGCCGAGCGGGGCGGACTCGATCGACGCCTCTATTTTCTGGAGGCGCTGGCCGAGCATGTGACGCCCGCGCTCACCAACGTGTTCCTGCTGCGCCGCCTCCGCGCGCGGGCCGGCGCCGCCGAGCGCGCGCGCGTGGCGAGGGAGCTGCACGACGGCGCCATCCAGACGCTGTTCGGTCTCGACATGAAGATCGAGGCGATCCGCCGCCGGCTGCAGCACGGATCGGCGGTCGTCGAGGGCGACCTCGCGGAGGCGCAGGGTCTGCTCCGCCAGGAAATCCTGTCGCTTCGCGAGCTGATGCAGGCGCTCCGCCCGATCGAGCTCGATTCCGGCGACCAGCTCCCGGACGTGCTGGCCGGCCTCGTCGAGCGCTTCCGCCGCGACACCGGCATCTCGGCGCGGTTCGTCTCGACGGGCGGCACCCTCTCGCTCTCCCCGGCCAAGGCCATCGAGATCGTCCGCATCGTCCAGGAGGCGCTCGTGAACGTGCGGAAACACAGCCACGCGCGAAACGTGCTCGTCCGTGTGGGCGACGGCGACGGCGCGTGGCGCGTCGTCGTCGAAGACGACGGGTGCGGCTTCGAGTTCAACGGGCGCCTGTCGGGCCGCGAGATGGACGAGCGGCGGCTGGGACCGGCCATCATCAAGGAACGCGCGCGCATCGTCGGCGCGCAGCTCGCCGTGGATTCCACCCCGGGCGTCGGCGCCCGCGTCGAGCTCGTCCTGCCTGAGGACGCGCATGTCTGAGACCCGGCGACCCGTGCGGATTGCCATCGCCGACGACCACCAGATTTTCAGGGACGGGCTCCGGCGGCTGCTCGAAAGCGAGCCGGGATTCGAGGTCGTGGCCGAAGCGGCCGACGGGATCGAGGCCGTGCGCGTCACGCGCGAGACACGGCCCGACGTGCTGCTGCTGGACGTCACGATGCCGCACATGACCGGGATCGAGACGCTGGCGGACCCTGATGTCGGATCCACGTGCGTGATCCTGCTGACGGCCGCGATCGACCCCTCGGACCTGCTGCGCGCCGTGGAGCTCGGGGCCCGGGGCGTCGTCCTGAAGGAATCGGCGACCCGGCAGCTCATTGAGGGCATCCATGAGGCGATGGAAGGGAAACTCCTCATCGGGCCGGAGATAGCCGAACACCTCGCGCAGGCGGTTCGCCGCGCCGGCGGGCCCAGAGCCCGGCCCTACGGCCTGACCCCCCGCGAGGCGGAAATCGTCGAGGCGATTGCCGCCGGGGACAGCAATCGCGAGATTGCCACACGCCTCGACATCAGCCTCCAGACCGTCAAACACCATCTGACCAGCGTGTTCGACAAGACCGGCACCTCGACGCGTCTCGAGCTGGCGCTCTTCGCGATTCGAAACGGGCTGGCCGACGCCCGGTGACCGCCGGGCGGGGCACTTTGGTTCCATGGACCTCGGGCCGTCACGCGCGTAGCCTCTCCGTGCTTGGCGGCCTTCGGTGCGGTGCCTCGGCGTCCGGTTCTCCTCCTCGCATGCGCGACCCTCGCGGCATCCATGGCCTGCGGCACGCGCGAACTGCAATCCCCGACGAGCGCCAGCGCGCTTCCCGGCGCTGGGGGGCCGGCTCGGTCGGAGACTGACGAGCCGGATCCCGGCGAGGTGGAGGCACGGCTGCGGTCGGAGCCGGAGGACACCGAGGACGGCAGCACACGGGTGCCCGGGGGCCAGGCCGGCGCACGCGCGGTCCTGATTGGCGCGGGCGATCTCGCCCAGTGCGGCCTCGAAGGAGTGGTGCAGACGGGTCTGCTGATGGACAAGCTCCTGAGGCAGGAGTCCGACCCGACGCTCGTCACGTTCGGCGACAATTCCAACGACAACGGCAGCCGGCAGCGCTACGAGTGCTTCGACCGGTGGTGGGGGCGGTTCAGGTCGAGCATCTGGCCGTCGCCCGGCAATCACGACTACGAGACGGACCCCGCCAGCCCGTACTACTACGAATACTTTCCGCACGCCGGGACGCCCGGGCGCGGCTACTACTCATACGACCGCGGCAGCTGGCACATCGTCGTCCTCAACAGCGAGCTCGCCGAGGCGAGCCGGCCGGCGCAGATCGTCTGGCTCGAGACCGATCTCCGGACGCATCCGTCAGAGTGCACGCTCGCGTACTTCCACCGGCCGTACCTCTCGTCGGGCGAGTTTGCGGCGTTCCGCATGAAGCGGGTCTGGGACGTGCTGTATCGCTACGGGGTGGATGTCGTCGCCAACGGGCACGAACATTTCTACGCCGCATTTCCACCGATGGCTCCCGACGGGACGCGGGACGGGCGGTTCGGCATCCGGCAGATCATCGCCGGTACCGGCGGCGCGAGGCTGTTTGCCGCGCCCGTGCCGGCGTACGGCGAGCGGATCGTCAGCCAGTCGTGGGGGTTGCTGAAGCTCACGCTCGAGTCCGACCGCTATGCGTGGGACTTCGTCTCGGTGAACGAAGCGGTGCTCGACCACGGCGAGGACCGCTGCCACGGCCGTCCGCCCGCCGGGATCGCCTTCTAACGCGGTTCGCAGGTTGCCCTGGTGCTCAGGCGCCCGGGTTCCGGTTCGTGGGTTCTCAGGTACTCGGTTCAACGCCGGCGTCGGCGACCGTCGACGTGCCGGAGCACCACGAACCGAAGCAACCTGTGAACCGGCACCTCAGCACCGAAGCACCGAAGCAACCCGAGAACCGCTCTACATCAGCACGCGTTCGGGATCAGGGGACCAGCCGATAGAGGCGCTCGTCGTACGGGGCGCCGTCGACGGCCTGCTCGCGCAGCCCCTCGCGATAGCTGCGGGTGCGCGTTGCCGTCAGGTGCGCGTCGCGGGCGCCGTCGTCGCGCCACGCTTCGAGCACCGTGTAGTGGTTCTGGCGCGCACCCTGCAGAATGTCGAAACGAAGGTTGCCCGCCTCGCCGCGGCTCGCCGGCGCCTGCGACCGCAGCATCTCCCGCGCTTTGTCGAGGCCTGGAGGCGTGATGTCGATGTGCGTGGCGACGAGCACGGCCCCGCCTGAGGGAACAGACGAGGGCGCGCCGACGGCGAACGACGTGTGAACCCGCTCGTCGTACGAGCTGATGCGGAGCGGGCCGAACTTCTCATGGAACTGTGCGACGTGCGCCGCCTCGCGATGGGCCTTGCGCGACGCTTCGTCCTGCCACTGCTCGACGATGACGAAATGGCCGCGCACGCCGTTCTGCTGCCAGATCTGCGAGTCGGCGTTGCCGTGGTCGCGCCGGGCGGCGTCGCGGTAGCCCTTGAGCAGCGCCAGCGCCTGCGCTTCGGAGGCGGGCACGACATCCACGTACGTGACGACGAACCGCGGTCCTGCCGGTTCGGCGGCGGGCGCCGTCTGACCGGCTGCCGGTCCTCCGGCTCCAGCGAGGGAAGCGGCGAACACGGCGAGCACTCCGACCAGATGGCGTCTCTGCATGAGCATCCTCAACTGCGCTGCATTCTGTCACCACAGCCGACACAGTGTCCATGTGTCCATGAGGCCGGTGCCCCGGTTCGGAGACCGCGAGCTGCTTCCTTACGTGGAGTGGCGGCGGCTTACGCGGCCCGGCGGAGTAAGCGCCCTCGCGGGGTCCGATTAGGGACGAAAGCGAACAGGAGCGGCCTCTAGAGTCTGGAACGAAAATCGCTTGGCAGATGGATCGAACCACCGTATATTGTGGTCGCATCAAACGATATGCCGCCGGTAGTGGCTATGCTCGCGCCTCTAACGGAAGAAGCCAGGCACGCGCTCGGAGGCGCGGAGGAGGTGCCCATTGCCTGCTTTCCATTCCGAGTGGGGCGCGACACCGGTCGCACGAGGCCCGGAACGGCATCCATCGACGCCGGAGACGCCGGCGGCTCCGGGACGTCACCCGAAAACGACGTGTGCCTGATCGAGACCTCCGGGCATGCCCGGCACGTCTCGTCGCGGCACTTCGCCATCGAGCGCGAGGACGGGCAGTTCTTTCTCGTCGACCGCGGCAGCGCCTGTGGCACGATCGTCTCCGGCAGGCGTATTGGAGGCAACCGTGAAGGCGGGCGCGCGCAACTGCGCGACGGCGATGAGATCATCGTCGGGACGTCGCGGTCGCGCTACGCGTTTCGGTTTGCCGTTCTCCATCACGAAAGCTGATCGCCGCCTGATCGCGGCGCTGGCCGTCCTGAGCCTCGCCTGGCCGGCGGCCTCCCGCGCGCAGGACCCCGGGGCATGGAACCCCCCGGGTCTGGACGCCGCGGCTCGGCGGCTGCCGCGCCTGCACAGCCTGCTCGTGAGCCGGGGCGGCGAGCTGGTCTTCGAGCGGTATTTCCACGGCGCCAGCCGCGACCGGGCCGCCAACATCAAGTCGGCATCGAAGAGCGTGATCTCGGCGCTTGTCGGCATTGCCATCGACCGCCGGCTCATTCAGGGCGTGACCGCGCCGATCGCGACCTACTTCCCGGAGCTCGCGCGGGATCCGGATCCGCGCAAGCGCGCCATCACCGTCGAGCACCTGCTGACCATGCGGCCGGGGCTCGAGGGGACGAGCAATCGCAACTACGGCGCCTGGGTGACAAGCGGCAACTGGGTGCGGCACGCCCTTGCCCGCCCGATGTTCGCGGCGCCTGGCGAGGAGATGGAGTACAGCACCGGCAACACGCACCTGCTGTCGGCCATCGTCACGAAGGCGTCGGGCACCAGCACGTGGCAGTTTGCAAACGAGGTGCTCGCGAAGCCTTTGGGGTTTACGCTCGCCCCGTGGCCGCGCGATCCGCAGGGGATCTACTTCGGCGGCAACGACATGCTGATGACGCCGCGGCAGATGCTCGCGTTCGGCGAGCTGTATCTGAACACGGGACGGATGGCCGGCCGGCAGATCGTGCCTGCGTCCTGGGTCGAGCGATCCTGCGACGGCCGCGCGCGCACTCGTCGTCCGGGGAGCCCGGGATTTGACGCGCGTGGAGTGTTCGATCCCCTGCGCGATCGCACCTACGGCTATCTGTGGTGGGTGTACGACATCCGCGGCTACAAGACCTGTTTTGCGTGGGGGTATGGGGGCCAGTACGTCTTCGTCGTGCCGCGGCTCGACCTGGTCATTGTCACGACGTCGACGCCCGACGTCAGCGAAGAGCGGCGGGATCACCGCCGGCTGCTCTTCGAGCTGCTCGACCGGTTCGTCGTGGCGCCGCTCTCCGCCGGCCGCTCCGTCAGGCCGGCTGCCGCAGGAACCAGCGATTGATCAGGACATGGCGCGTGAACGCGCGCGAGCGGAGCAGGAGGCGTCCGATCGACCGCGCCGCGCCCGCCAGCGCGTCCGGCGTCCGGGCGGCCGCCGGATAGCGGCTCCGCAGCGCGGCCTCGTAGGGCCGGAGGTCGTCACGCTGGACGCGCCCGCCGCCGGCAATCAAGGTTTCCGCCGCGAGTCGTCCGGACTCCACGGCCGGCTTGATCCCCTCGCCGCTTTCCGGGTACGCGAGGCCCGCCGCGTCGCCGGCCACGAGCACGCCGTCGCCGATGAGCGGGCGCGGCCCGGTGCCCCGCGCGAGGTAGGCGTGCCCGTGCCAGCGCACGAGCGACGCCCGTCGCGCCAGGCCGCGGCGCTCGAGAAACGGGATGAAGTCGTCGAGGTGCGGATTCAGGTCGCCGTGGTCCCGCCGCCCCAGGCCGATATTGAGGTAGTCCCCCTTCCGTACGCACCAGCCGTACCCCTCCAGATCGCGGCAGAAGAACAATTCCGGCATTTCGCCGGTCACGTCGCTGCCGTTCGCTTCGAGCCTGAACTCGGCCTCCTTCGCGACGACGGGCCGCGCGGTATCGGCGCCGCCGCGCAGTTGTCGCGCCACCGGACAGAAGTGCCCGCCGGCGCCGACAACCACCGGCGCGCTGATGGCGTCGTTGGCAATCCACGTCCCGTCGCGCCTGACGAGCGACGCGAGCGGCGTGCCGTCGACGACGCGCGCGCCGGAGCGGCGCAGGAGGTAGGCGTCGAATTCGCAGCGTCGGATGGCATAGCTGACGACGCCGGGATACCGGGTCTCGATCGCCCGCTGTCCCATCACCGAGGTGCGGAAGCCGGTGATGTCCTGGATGATCAATCCGGCGGCGCGGTAGTCGGCGGGGTCGAGATCGAGCAGCGTGAACACGCCGGGCGTGACCCATCCGGCGCACACCTTGTCACGCGGAAACCGCGCGCGGTCGAGGACGGCGACGTTCCACCCGGCCTGCGTGAGGGCGCGCGCGCAGGTCGATCCGGCGGGGCCGCCGCCGACCACGAGCGCATCGCACTGCATCATGACGCGGGGTTCAGTCCAGGCCGATCAGTTCGTACGACGCGCGCGGACCGGCGCTGCGGTAGATCTCGGCGCGCGTCCAGTGCGGCGGGTCCGCCTCCGCTGGCGCGAACACGACCTGGAACAGCTGGAGCGACCCGGTGACAAACGCCGCTTCCGACCCGGCGAGGTAGAGCTCCCAGGCGCGCCTGAACTCCTCGCTGTAGCGCGTGCGGACCTGGTCGCCCATGGCCGCAAACCGGCGGCTCCAGTGCGCGAGCGTGCGCGCGTAGTGCAGGCGGAGATTCTCGACGTCGAGGATCGACATCCGGGCCGGGGCCAGCACCCGGGTCGCTACTTCAGCCAGCGCCGGCGGATACCCGCCCGGAAAGATGCGGCGCCTGATCCACGCGTTGAGCGGACGCGGCTGGTCACGGCCGATGAAGTGCAGCAGCCCGCGGCCGCACGTGCGCCGCACGGCGCGGGTGAGGACGGCGGCCAGAGACGGGAAGTGCTTCAACCCCACATGTTCCAGCATGCCCACCGACACGAACACGTCGTACTCACCCCGCACGTTCCGGTAGTCGTCCTCGATGAACTCGACCTGCGAGGCGAGCCCCTCGCGGGCGGCGCGCGTCCGGGCGTACGCGGTCTGCTCGCGCGAAATATTGAACGCCTTCACCCGCACGCCGTACTCCCGCGCCATGTGCAGCGCCAGGGCGCCCCATCCGCAGCCCGCTTCGACGACCGTCTCGCCGGGCCGCAGCCGCAGCTTCCGGCAGACGAGATCCATCTTGGCGATCTGCGCCCGTTCGAGCGTCAGATCCGGATGCTCGAAGTACGCGCACGTGTAGAGCAGCTCCCGGTCCAGCCAGCCGCTGTAGAAGTCGTTGCCGAGGTCGTAGTGATGGTGCACGTTGCGGCGGGACCGCCGCGGGGTGTTGGCGGGCGGGAACCGCAGCGTCAGCCGATCGCGCAACGTCGGCGTCAGGCTCAGCCGGGAGACGGCTTCCAGCACGGGCTCGAGCCCGCCGCGGACCTCGAGCGTCCCGGTCATGTAGGTCTCGCCGAAATGCAGGTGCGGGTCGAACAGCACGCGCCGGAGCGTTCGTGCGTCGCGGACGACGAGGGCCCCGACCGGCGGGTCGACCCCGTCGTAGGGCGAGCTGCCGTCCCAGAGCTCCAGCCGCACGCGTGCCGGCGCCAGCCTGCGCTGGAGCGCACCGGCCAGCCGCCTCGCGACCCAGCCCACCGACGCAGAGGACATGGCCACAGAAAAATACAACGACACCGCCGAAAGCCCAAGGCCAAAGCCGACAGCCCACTTTCCACTTTGCGCCGGCCGGTCACGTTGACCCACCGGCCCCGCAGGTAGTACAAAGAACGGCCCGTACCGACCTTTGGAGGCGCCTGGTGCCAACCCTGCAGATCCGCTCCGACATCCGCCAGCAGTACTCGCTCTTCGGCGCGTATACCGTCAACGGCCGCACGGTCGTCGTCGAAGACCTGATTGTCGATCTGACCAGAGCCATCCGCGGCGAACTGCCGCAGTTGCTCGCCGACCGCCACGCGTTTCTGGAGCGGGTCGGCCGGAAGGCAGCGCGGTACGGATTCCTGCCCGGGCCCGACGTCGTGGGCGACGCCGACGGCACCAGCACGACGGTGGACCGGATCCGGCGCGGCATGCTCGACGGCTTTTTCGGCCGGACGACGGCCGACGCCTGGCGGCTCAACCCGACGGTGCCGATTCCCCCCGACACGATGCGGCCGGGGCTCGAAGGCACCGGTCCCGCGATCGACCTCGGCATGGCGTTCGGCGCGCTCAACAGCGGCGCGTCGCAGTGGATGTGGGACTGGGAGGACGCCGGCGGCGATTACCGGGATCAGCTCTATCGCGCGTGGGTGAACCTGGCCGACATCCTGGCGCACACGTGGGACGACAAGCCCTACGTGCATCCGACCAAGCAGCGCTCCTACCGGATCGAGGTGCCGCCGGCGCAGTGGCCCACGATCTTTCACCGCGTGCCGGGCCTGCACCTGCGCAACCGGCAGATGACGCTCGACGGCGAGCACGTGCCGGCCATTGTCCCCGCGCTCGTGATCCACGCGGTGAGCAACTACGAATCACAGCAGCGCAACGGATCCGGCATCTACTACTACGTGCCGAAGATCGAAACGTGGCAGGAGGCGCGGCTGGTTGCGACGCTGCTGAAGCGGCTCGAGGGGGCGCTCGGCCTGCGCCGCGGGACGCTCAAGATCAAGATGCTCAACGAGCGGGCGGAGTACGCGCTGCAGCAGGAAGTCATCATGTGGGTGCTGCGCGAGAACCTCATCGGCCCCAACGTCGGCCGCTGGGACTACATCAACAGCCGCGAGGAGATGTTCCGGCACGATCCGGCGATGGTCATTCCGGACCCGAACGCGGTCACCATGACCGAGCCGTCGATGTCGTACTACACGATGCGCAACGCGCTGCTGGCGACGCTGGCGGGCGGCATGCCGATTGGCGGCATGGCGGCGCAGATGCAGAACCCGCACGCGCCCGAAAACGACGCGAAGGCGCTGCGCGACATCTGGTTCGACAAGCTGCGCGAGCGGCTGACCGGGCTCCTCCGCATCGAAGGCACGCTCCACGACACGTACCGCCAGAGCTGGGTGGCCACCGTGCAGCGCGACTACGTCGACGCGGGGCGCGAGCCGCTCGTCACCGCCCTCGACAGCCTCGAACAGGTCGTCGCGAAGCTGACGGCCGAGGAACGCGGCCGGCTCGAGACGCTCGGGCTCATCAAGGGGGGCCGCATTACGCCCCTGGAGCTCACCTCGGCCGACCTGACCGTCGAGAAGCTCTTCTCGGAAGAGGCGCGCGAGCGCCTGCTCGCCCGCCCGAAGGGACCCACCACGGAGGACGGCCTTCGCTACGCGATGTACATGGCCACCGAGTACATGTACCAGCAGCTGCAGGGCAACAACGCCGCGGCCATTCTCGACCCGAGAACCGGCCTGCGATTCATGAACGATCTGGCAACCTACGAAATCTTCTGGCACTTCCTGTACCTGACGGTCTACCACGGCGCGGAGCTCTCGGCCGACGGCGTGATGTCGAAGAAAGGCGACCGGGTCACCCCGGAGCTGTTCTCGAAGCTCATCGACGAGCGGCGCGACACCGTCAAGGAGCTGTTCAAGACGCTGAACGTCGTCTACGAGCGGACGCATGCCGAGCTGGTGCTCCAGGTGCTGAAGCGGCAGATCATCACCACGGGTCCGGACGGCCGCCTGGTGCCGCAGCCGCGCTGGATCAAGTACGGATCGCGGGTGCTGCTGTCGCTCATCGAACAGCCCGCGGCCGACCAGCAGGCGATTCTCGATGCGATTCTGAGCGATCGGCAGGACGTGGCGGCGCGGCTCGCGCGCGAGGGCGACCCGGCCGCGCGTGTGCGGCTCGAGAAGGCCCTCCAGGCGCACGACTACGTGTACGACGTGATGCAAGGGGCCGCGCCGGCGGCATAAAGGCCCACCGCCCACTGCCCACTGCCGACTGCCGATTGCCGATTGAGAGGAGCGGGATGATGAACGTGAACAATCGCTGGTTCCAGCTGGGCGCGTCTCTCGTCGCCATGATCATGATCGCCAACCTGCAGTACGCGTGGACGCTGTTCGTCAATCCGCTGCGGGAGGGCAACGGCTGGACGCTGGCCGACGTGCAGTGGGCGTTCACGCTCTTCATCCTGTGTCAGACGTGGGTGCAGCCGCTCGACGGCTGGCTCATCGACCGGCTCGGGCCCCGCTACTTCATCACGGCGGCCGGCGTGCTCTGCGGCTGCGGCTGGGCGGGCATGGGCTACGCCACGTCGGTGCCGATGCTGTACGTGCTGTACGCGCTGGCCGGCACCGGCGCCGCGTTTGTCTACAGCGGCTGCATCGGCTCCGCGCTCAAGTGGTTCCAGGATCGGCGCGGGTTTGCCGCGGGCATCATCGCGGCCGGTTTTGGCGGCGGCACGGCGCTCTTCATTCCCCTCATTTCCAGCCTCATCGCGAACCAGGGATACAGGGCCGCGTTCTTCTGGACCGGCATCCTGCAGGGGCTGGTGATTCTCGTCGTCGCGCAGTTCCTGCGGCATCCGGCGCACGCGGCGGTCGCCGCCGCGGCGCGCAGCGGCACCGGCGCCGCCCGGCCGCAGTACACGACCGCCGAAATGGTGCGGACACCGCACTTCTACGTGATGTACGCGATGTTCGTCATGATGAGCATTGGCGGCCTCATGGTGACGGCGCAGGCCGGACCGATCGCGAAGGTCTGGGGGCTCTCGACCGCCGCGCTGACGCTCGCGGCGTCGCTCAGCCCTGTGGCCAACGGCGCGAGCCGGGTGTTCTGGGGCTGGGCCTCGGATCGCCTGGGCCGCGAGAAGTCGATGATCATCGCGTTCGTGCTGCAGGCGATCGCGCTGCTGCTCGTGCTCGGCGTCGGCCACCTGTCGGCCGCCTGGTTCGCGGCGACGCTCGTCTTCGTCTACTTCACCTGGGGCGAGATCTACTCGCTCTTCCCGTCGCTCACCGGCGACTATTTCGGCGCGCGGCACGCCACGTCGAACTACGCCGTGATGTATACGGCCAAGGGCGCGGCGTCCATTGTCGGCGGCGGGCTCGCCGCGATGCTCTTCGAACGGTTCGGCAGCTGGTCGGCGGCCTTCTACGGCAGCGCGGCGCTCGCGCTCGTTGCCGCCGGTCTGGCTGTCGGTCTCCGCGCGGTCGGTGCGCCGGCACGCCGCGATCACCCTCTTCCAGTGGTAAGCAGCTGATGACTGACTCTCGCGTACCCGCGCTCGCGCGCGAACTCCTGGACGCATTCACCACCGGTGCCCGCGTGCCGGTTCCCCCCTCGGCGCGTCCCGGGGGCATCGATGTCAACACGGGGTACGCCGTCGAAGCGGAGATCGTCCGCCTGCGGCGCGCGGCGGGACGCCGGACCGTCGGTCGCAAGATCGGCGTGGCGAACCGCGCCGTGTGGCCCGCGATGGGGATTACGACCGTCGTCTGGGGAAACATGTACGACGACACGGTCCAGCAGGCGAAGAGCGGCCGCGCGACGCAGTCGCTCGCGCGCATGCGCGCCCCGCGTATCGAGCCGGAGGTCGTCGTCAAGCTGAAGGGGGTGCCGCCGGCCGGCGCCGGGGCCGCAGCCGTCATCGAGGCCGTGGACTGGATGGCGCTCGGCTTCGAGATCGTCGACTGCCCGTTTCCCGACTGGAAGTTCAAGGGTGGGGATTTTCTCGCGTCCCTCGGCCTGCACGCCGCCCTCGTGGTCGGCACGCCCCGGACCATCCGGCGCGACGAGGTGGCGGCGCTTGTCGACCAGTTCGCCGCGTTCAAGACGCGCCTGTCGAGGAACGGCCAGATCGTGGAAGAGGGCGGTGGGAAAAATGTCCTGGAGAGCCCCGCGCTGTGCCTGGCCGAGTTTGTCGCGGCCGTCCCCGCGCAGCCGGGCGTGGAGCCGCTCGGGGCCGGCGAGCTGATCAGTACCGGGTCGACAACGGCGGCCAAGCCCGTGGCGGCCGGCGAGCAGTGGACGATGGAGGTGGAGGGTCTCGACCTGGCGCCGCTCACCGTGGACCTGGTTGCGTAGCGCTCCCCATTCCCGTCGCGCGTACGGTATGCTCCGTCGCACGAGCGCGCACTTCAACGAGGAGGCATCATGAACGTCGGATCGAGGCGAGCCCTGTTCGGCGCTGCGGTAATCGGAGCCGTGTGTCTGTGGGGCGCGGCGCTGGGGGCGAGTCAGGCGGCGCCGGCGGCGCCAGCCCAGACCGCGGGCGTGCCGATGAGCGAACAGGTCTTCAAGAACATTCAGATGCTCCGCGGCATCCCGGTCGACACCTTCTTCGACGCGATGGGCATGTTCGCCAACGCGATGGGGAACGACTGCACGTTCTGCCACGTGTCGAAGGCGTACTTCGACAAGGCGATGTTCGCCGAGCAGACGCCGCGCATGCAGCGCGCCCGCGGGATGATCGCGATGATGAACACGATCAACAAGCAGTACTTCGCCGGGCAGCCGCGCGTGACGTGCTACACGTGCCACGCCGGCAGCCAGAGCCCGCGGAGCGACCCGGACTTCATGACGCAGTACGGCACGCCGATCGAGGATCCCAACATCCGCGACTTCCCGACCGACCGCCGCATCGTCGCCGACCAGGTGTTCGACAAGTACTTCCAGGCGCTCGGCGGCGTGGATCGGCTCGCCAAGTTCACCAGCTTCACCGGGAAGGGAACCTACGCCGGCTTCGACACCTCCTTTGACAAGGTGCCGGTGGAGGTCTACGGCCAGGCGCCCGGCAAGACGTCGATGGTCGTGCACCTCGAAATCGGGGCGAGCACGAAGACGTACGACGGGACCAATGCCTGGCTGGCGGGCCCCGACACGCCGATGCCGCTCATGACGTTGACGGAAGGCAACCTGGACCGCTTCCGCCTCGAGGGGATGGTGGCGTTCCCCTCGGCGGCGCTGAAGCAGGCGTTCGCGCAGTGGCGCGGCGGCCGGACGGCGATCGACGACAAGGAAGTGATCGTGCTGCAGGGGAGCGCCGACGGTCAGCCGGTGGCCAACTTGTACTTCGACGAATCCGGCCTGCTCGTGCGGTTGATCCGCTGGACCCGGACGCCGGTGGGCTTCGTGCCGACCGAGATCGACTATTCGAATTTCCGTGACGTCTCCGGGGTGAAGGTGCCCTTCAACCGCCGGGTCAGACAGACGTATATGGAAATGACGCTCGAACTGAGCGACGTGCAGGCGAACACACGCATCGACGCGTCGCGCTTCGCCAAGCCGGCGCCCGTGCAAGGGCCGGGTTCAGCCGCGGTGGCGAAATAGCGCACGGCACGACACGCACTGGCGCCACACCATACCGGGCGGGCCGTTCAGGCCCGCCCTTTTTTTGCGTTCCTGGTTTTCTTCGTATTGGGAGTAGAATCGGCGCCTTCAGCAAGGGAGGACTCATGACTCGCGTTCTCAGGCTCGTGGTCGCCACGGGACTCGTAGTACTGGTCACCAGCGCCGCCGCATGGGCGCAGCTCTCCACCGCCCAGTTGAGCGGCCGCGTGGCCGATGACAGCGGCGCGGTACTCCCCGGCGTCACGGTCACGGTCACACAAACCGACACCGGGCTTTCCCGTACCGTCGTCACCGATGAGAACGGCGCGTACGTGCTGCCGAACCTGCCCACCGGACCGTACCGGCTGGAAGCGATGCTGCAGGGATTCCGCACCTACGTGCAGACCGGCATCGTGCTGCAGGTGGCGGCCACCCCCGCGATCAACGTGGTGCTTGGCATCGGCAACCTCGAAGAGACCGTCTCGGTCGAAGCCGCGGCGCCGCTCGTTGACGTGCAGAGCGCCGGCATTGGCGACGTGATCGACAACGAGCGGATCGTGGAGCTGCCGCTGCAGGGGCGCCAGGTGACCGACCTCATCGTGCTGGCCGGCGCGGCGGTTCAGACCGGCGTCGTCGGCACCCGGAACTTCCCGGGGGGCGTCCTCATCTCCGTCGGCGGCGGCCTGCCGGCCGGCGTCGGGTATCTGCTCGACGGCGCCGTGCACAACAGCCCGCAGAGCAACACGAACCTCCCGATGCCGTTCCCCGACGCGCTGCAGGAATTCCGCGTGGCCACCAGCGGCCTGACCGCGCAGAACGGCATGCACGCGTCGGCGTCGGTCAACGCGGTCACGAAATCGGGTACCAACGCCTTCCACGGCAATGGCTTCGAGTTCCTCCGCCACCGCGCGCTCAACGCCAAGAGCCGGTTCGCGAGGAAGGGCCCCGACGGCAAGCCGCAGGACGACGGGCTGCTGCGGAATCAGTTCGGCGGGACGCTCGGCGGCCCGATCGCGCGCGACCGGCTGTTTTTCTTCGGCGGCTATCAGGGCACCGTGCTGCGGTTCCGGCCCGCCGACCAGGTGGCCTTCGTGCCGTCGGCCCAGATGCTCGCGGGCGACTTCACGGCCGTGACCTCGCCGGCCTGCACCGGCGGGAGGCAGATCAACCTCGGCGGGGGGTTCGTCGGCAATCGCATCAATCCGGCGCTCTTCAGCCCCGCGGCGATGAATCTCGCCAGACGCCTGCCGGCGACGACCGATCCCTGCGGCCAGATCACGTTCCAGACGGCCGACGACAGCAATGAAGGGCAGGGCGTCGGACGCGTGGATTACCAGCTGACCGCCGACCAGTCCGTGTTCGGGCGCTACATGGCCACCTTCATCAAGAAACCGCCGGCGTACGAGGGTGGCAGCGACAACGTGCTCAAGGCCGTCAACTCCGGCTTCGACAATCTCGCCCACGCGCTGACGCTCGGCGACACATGGGTCGTCGGGCCCACGGTCGTGAATTCCATTCGCGTGGCGTACAACCGGACGACGGTGAACCGCTACAACACGCCGTACTTCGATCCGACCGACCTGGGCATCAAGCTGTACCCCTATGTCAAGGGCCAGATGCCGATTCAAGTCCTCCCCTCGTTCGAGTTGCCGGCCGGCACGACAGGCGCGTTCTTCCGGAATAACTTCTACCAGGGGGCCGATGATCTCACCCTGGTTCGCGGCCGTCATCAGTTCGGGGTTGGCGGCAACGCCGCGTACTGGAACGGCCACTACAATTCCTCGTCGCGGGCGGCCGGGATCTGGATCTTCGATGGAAGCGCGACAGGGCTCGGCCTGGCCGATCTCCTGCTCGGCCGCGTCACGTCGGTGGAGCACGGCGCTGCCCAGGACGTGCCGATCCACAGCTACTATCTCGGATTCTACGCGCAGGACACGTGGCGCGCGACCGACCGGCTGACGTTCAACCTCGGCCTGCGCTGGGAGCCCTACTTCGGGACCAGCGTGGACAACAATGCGGTCTACAACTTCAACCTCGACAACTTCCGCCGCGGCGTCAAGAGCAGCGTCTTCGTCAATGCGCCCGCCGGCCTGCTCTACCCGGGTGATACGGGGTTCCCGTCAGGGCGCACCGGTCTCAACAAACAGTGGGACAACATCTCGCCGCGCGTCGGCGCCGCGTGGGACGTGACCGGTGATGGCCGCATGGCGCTGCGCGCGTCCTACGCGCTGGCCTACGACTTCATGTCGAGCGACTATCACCAGATCAATTCCTCGGCGCCGCCGTTCGGCAACCGGTCGCTCATCACCGATCCCCCCGGGCGCATGGACGACCCGTACGGGCACATAGGCGGCGATCCGCACCCGATCGTGACCAACCGCGACGTGGCGTACCCCGCGTTTGGCTCCTTCGGCACGATGGACCCCGCCATCAACTCCCCGCGCGTGCAGAACTGGAACGTCACGTTCGAGCGGCAGGTCGGCAGCAACTGGGCCGCCGCGGTGAGCTATCTCGGCACCTATTCGGATCGACTGTGGGCGCAAACGGCGATGAACCCCGGCATCTACATGGGGCTCGGGCCGTGCACCCTGCGCGACGGCAGGTCCTACCCGGTCTGCTCGACCAACGCCAACCTGAACGTCCGGCGCGCGCTCTACCAGGAGAACCCGGCGGAGGCCCGGCTGCTCGGCACGCTGGATCTGAACGACGACATCGGGTGGCAGGAGTACCGCGGGCTGAAGCTGTCGGTCACGCGGCGGGCGGCGAGCGGGCTCAGCCTGAACGGCAACTATACCTGGTCGCGCTGCATGGGCACCAAGACGCCGAACACCTTCAGCCAGATCGCCTCCGGGTACACGAACCCGGACGACCCCGAGTTCGACAAGGGCTACTGCGATCACGATCGCACGCACCTGGCCAGCGTCACGCTCGGGGCGCAGTCCCCCGACTTCGCGGGCGGGGTGCTCGGCGTGCTCGCTTCCCGCTGGCGCGCCTCGGGCATCCTGACGATGCAGTCCGGCAGCCGCATCGACATCATCACCGGCCGCGACAACGCCCTCAACGGCCAGCGGAACCAGCGGGTGAACAAGGTCAGCGATGACTTTTACGCCAGCCCGCGGACGCTGAATCAGTATTTCAATCGCGCCGCGTTCGCCCAGCCGGACCCGGGGACGTTCGGCAACCTGATGCGGAATTCCCTGACCGGTCCCAGCTACTGGAACGTGGACCTGGCGATCTCGCGCCAGGTTGGCTTCTTCTCGACCCAGAACCTTGAGCTCCGGCTCGAGACGTTCAACCTGTTCAACACGTTCAACTGGGGCGTCCCCGGCACCGAGCTGACGGCCGGTGGGTGGCAGGCCAATTTCAACGCGGGCACCTTCGGCCGCGTCACGACGCAGGCCGGGTTGCCGCGCATCATCCAGCTGGGGTTCAAGTACGTGTTCTGAGGCAAAGGCGGGTCTGATGACCCGCCGCGCCGGTCCTTCGAACGTCGAGGCGGACCCCCGGGGTCCGCCTTTTTCGTTTTTCGGGTAGAATCCCCGCCACTTCCACAAGGAGGATCCATGACACGCGTCGAGAGGCTCGTCGTCATCGCCGTCCTGGCTGGTGTCACCGCGCTCTTCGCCAGCAGCGCGTCCGCCCAGCTTTCCACGGCCCAGTTGAGCGGCCGCGTCGCCGACGACAGCGGGGCCATCCTGCCGGGCGTGACGGTCACCGTGACGCAGACGGATACGGCGCTGACGCGCACCGTTGTCACCGACGAGAACGGTACCTACGTGCTGCCCAGTCTCCCGACCGGCCCGTACCGGCTCGAGGCGATGCTGCAGGGGTTCCGCACGTACACGCAGACGGGGATCGTGCTGCAGGTGGCGGCGGCGCCCGTCGTGAACGTGACGCTCGCGATCGGCAACCTCGAGGAGACCATTTCGGTCGAGGCGGCCACGCCGCTGGTCGACGTGCAGAGCGCCGGCATCAGCGACGTGGTGGACAACGAGCGAATCCTCGAGCTGCCGCTGCAGGGGCGGCAGGTGACCGACCTGATCGTGCTGGCCGGGGCGGCGGTCCAGAGCGGCACCCCGAGCGCTCGAAACTTCCCCGGCAGTGTGACGATCTCGGTCGCCGGCGGCCTGCCGATCGGGGTCGGGTATCTGCTCGACGGCGCGTCGCATAACAGCGGGCAGAGCAACACGAACCTGCCGTTGCCGTTCCCCGATGCGCTGCAGGAGTTCCGGGTCGCCACGAGCGGCCTCTCCGCCCAGAACGGCATGCACGCGGCGGCGTCGGTGAATGCCGTCACGAAGTCGGGCACCAACACCCTGCACGGCAACCTGTTCGAGTTCCTGCGCGACCGGCGGCTGAACGCGAAGAGCCGGTTCGCCGCCATCGGGGCGGACGGCACGCGCCAGGACGACGGGCTGCTGCGCAATCAGTTCGGCGGGACGGCCGGCGGGCCGATCGTGCGCGACCGGCTCTTTTTCTTCGGCGGCTATCAGGGCACGGTGCTCCGCTTCCGGCCGGCCGACCAGATTGCGTGGGTGCCGACGCCCGCGATGCTCGCCGGCGACTTCACGACGTTCGCCTCGCCGTCGTGCAACAACGGCAGGCAGATCAACCTGCGCGGCGGCTTCGTGAACAACCGCATCGATCCCGGGCTCTTCAGCCCGGCCGCGCTGAACCTCGCCAGGCGGCTGCCGGCCACGACCGACCCCTGCGGCCAGATCACGTACCAGACGGGGGACGACAGCAACGAAGGCCAGGCCATCGGGCGGCTCGACTTCCAGTGGAGCGCCGATCACTCGGTGTTCGGCCGCTACATGAATGCGTTCCTGAAGAAGACGCCGCCCTACACGGGCGAGGGCGACAACGTGCTGAAGGCCGCCGGCATACCGGGTTCGGTCCCGGGCCTCGACAACATGGCCCACATGCTGACCCTCGGCGACACGATAGTCTTCGGGCCCACGATGGTGAACTCGGTCCGGGTGGCGTACAACAAGACCAGAGTGAGCCGGTACAACACGCCGTATTTCGATCCGGCCGACCTCGGCATCAAGATGTATCCGTACATTCGCGGCCAGATGCCGATGACGGTGACGAACGCGTTCCAGTTTCCGGCCGGCTCGACCAAGGCGCTCTACCGGAATGACTCCTACAACGTGGTCGACGACTTCACGCTTGTGCGCGGCCGGCACCAGTTCGGGATCGGCGGCAATGGCAGGTACTGGAAGGGCTATATCCGGTCCACGTCGCGCGCGGCCGGCACCTGGATTATCGACGGCAGCGCCACCGGACTCAGCCTCGCGGACCTGCTGCTCGGCCGTGTCACGTCAGTGGAGCACGGCGCCGAGCAGAACCTGCCCGTGCACAGCTGGTACATGGGGCTGTATGCGCAGGACATGTGGCGGGCGACCAACCGGCTGACGTTCAACCTCGGCCTGCGGTGGGAGCCATACTTCGGAACGAGCGTCGACAACAACGCCGTCTACAACTTCAACCTCGACAACTTCCGCCGCGGCATCAAGAGCAGCGTCTTCGTGAACGCGCCCGCCGGTCTCCTCTACCCCGGCGACGCAGGGTTTCCGCCAGGACGGACCGGCCTCTACAAGCAGTGGGGGAACGCGTCGCCGCGGGTGGGGTTCGCGTGGGATGTGACCGGCGATGGCCGCACGGCGATCCGTGCGTCGTACGCACTGGCCTACGACTTCATGGCCGGGGACTATCACCAGATCAACTCCGCGGCGCCGCCGTTCGGCAACCGGTCGCTCATCGTCGATCCTCCGGGCCGCATGGACGACCCGTACGGCGGCAACGATCCGCACCCGATCGTGACCGATCGGAACGTTGCGTACCCGGCATTCGGCGCCTTCGGCACGATCGACCCCGACATCAACTCGCCGCGTGTGCAGACCTGGAACATCACGTTCGAGCGTCAGATCGGCGCCGATTGGGGCGTGGCCGTCAGTTATCTCGGCAACTATTCGGATCGGCTGTGGTCGCAGGCGGCGTTCAACCCGGGCGTCTTCATGGGGCTCGGCCCGTGCACTTTACGCGACGGCCGGTCCTACGCTGTCTGCTCGACCAACGCCAACCTGAACGTGCGGCGCGCGCTGTACCAGGAGAATCCACAGGAAGGGCGGCTCATCGGCGCGGTCGATCTCAACGACGACGTCGGCTACCAGGAATACCACGGGCTGAAGCTGTCGACGCAGCGGCGCGCCGTACGGGGGATCAGCCTGAACGCCAACTACACGCTGTCGCGCTGCATCGGCACGGACACGCCGAACACGTGGAACCAGATCAGCTCCGGCTACACGAACCCGGACGACCCGAGGTTCGATGAAGGCTACTGCGATCAGGACCGCACGCACCTGGCGACGCTGACGGCCGGCTATGAGATCAGCGACGTGGGCAGCGGCGTGCTGGGTGCGCTCGCCTCGAGGTGGCGCTTTACCGGCATTGTCAACGCGCGATCCGGCAATCGGATCAACGTGATCACCGGGATCGACAACGCGTTCACGGGTCAGCGGAATCAGCGGCCGAACCAGGTGAGCGACGACGTCTATCCGAAGGAGCGGACGCTGGCCAATTATTTCAACCGCGCCGCGTTCGCCCAGCCGGCGCCGGGTACGTACGGCAACCTGAAGCGGAACGCCCTCAGGGGACCCCGTTTCTGGAGCGTGGACCTGGCGGCGTCCCGCCAGATTACCGTCATCGGGACGCAGGCGCTGGAGTTCCGCCTCGAGGCGTTCAATCTGTTCGACACGTTCAACTGGGGCGACCCCGGCTCCGACGAAACCGCCGGTGGCACGATTGCGAACTTCAACTCGGGTCAGTTCGGCCGCATCACCACGCAGGCTGGCACTCCGCGCATTGTCCAGCTGGGTGTGAAGTATGCGTTCTAGCGCCGGAGTGCCGGGAATTCGGCTCCGTGTCTCCGTGTCTCCGTGGCTTGTCATCGTCGGGGGACTGCTGGCTGGTCCCGTGGCCGCGCAGCAGCGCCCGGCTGTCCCGCCGCCGACAAACCTCGTCGCACCGGGCATCCCCGGCGTCGTGGCGGCCGGGACACCGATCGAGCTCGTCAAGGGCGACTTCCGGCGCACCGAGGGGCCGGTGGGGGCGCCCGACGGGAGCCTCCTCTTCACCGAAGCCGACAGCATCGTCCGGATCGACGCGCGCGGCGGCGTGTCCACGTTCGTCGAGCGCTCGAACCAGTCGAACGCGCTGGCCTTTGACGCCACGGGGCGTCTGATCTCGGTGCAGCGGGCGCCGAAGAATGAAAAGGTCGGCGTGCTGTATCCGGCCGGCAGCGAAGCGGTGCTCGCCGACAGCGTCGAGGGCAGGCCGTTCAGCCGGTTGAACGACCTGGTCGTCGATCGGCGGGGCGGCGTCTATTTCACCGACGCCGCCGGCATCTACTATCTGCCGCCGGGCGGCCGCGCCGCCCGGGTCGTCGACGGCATTCCCAACCCGAACGGCGCGATCCTGAGTCCCGACGAGAAGACGCTGTACGCCAACGACAAGGACGGCGAGTACCTCCTGGCGTTCGACGTGCGGCCGGACGGCACAGTCGGTAATCGGCGCAACTTTGCGCGATACAGGAGCCTGCGAATCGCGGGCCATAAGGATCCGCTCATTGCCGAGGACAACGGCGCGGACGGCATGGCCGTGGACAACGACGGCCGTGTCTACGTGGCGACCAACGTCGGCATCGAAGTGTTCAGTCCGGCAGGCGAGCAGATCGGAACGATTCCAGCCATCTGGGGCGCCGAGGCGTTTACGCTGCGCAAGCCGCAGAACGTGGCGTTTGCCGGTCCCGACAGGAAGACCCTGTACATGGTGGGTGCCGGCGCGGTGTTCAAGGTGCGGATGCTCGCGCAGGGCATCACGACCCGCGCCAAGTAACTTTACGTCTGGGCCCGCGCCCTGCCGGCGCGCCGGCTGCAGCGCCTGTCGAGAGAAGACCATGCGCACGCGCACTCGTCGGCTCACCTGGATGGGTGTGGCAGCGGTCCTGGCCGCGGGCCCATACGGCACGTCTTCGGCCCGGAACTCACCTCAAGCGCCTCCCTCTGGCGGCGAGACGTTCGCGGCGCTGCCCGGCGTTCGCCTCTGGTACACCGATACGGGTGGCCCTGGCGTGCCCATCGTCCTCATCCATGCCGCAACGGGCAGCAGCCGGGTGTGGGAGTACCAGCGTCCGGCGTTTGCCGCTGCGGGCTACCGCGTGATCGCGTACGACCGCCGGGGATTTGGACGTTCCGCGATCGATCCAGCCGGCGCGCAGCCAGGGACCGGAGCGGACGACCTGCTCGCGCTGGCGAATCACCTGGCGCTGGACCGGTTTCATCTCGTTGGCACGGCCGCCGGCGGGGGAGTGGCGCTGGATTTTGCGGTGTCTTTTCCCCGACGGCTGCGGAGCCTGGTGGTTGCCAACGCCGTCGGTGGCGTGCAGGATGACGAGTATCTCGAACTGGGACGGCGAATCAGGCCCGCGCCCCAGTTCGACGCGCTGCCTCCGGACTTCCGGGAGCTGGGGCCTTCGTACCGTGCCGCGAATCCCGGTGGGACCGAGCGCTGGCTGGCATTGCAGCGCGCGAGCCGGCCCGCGGGATCGCCTCCGATTACCCAGACGTCGAGAAACCGGATCACCTTCGCGCTGCTCGAGGGGCTCAACGTCCCGACGCTTCTCCTCACGGGCGACGCCGACTTGTACGCGCCTCCAGCCGTGCTGAAACTCTTCGCGGCCCGAATCAGACGCTCGGAGTCGGTCGTCGTGCCAGAGGCCGGTCACTCGGTCTATTGGGAGCACCCCGAAGTCTTCAACCGCGCGGTCCTGGAGTTCGTCCGCAAGCACTAGGTCTGCATGTACAGGTATGTGACCGCCATGTTCGTGGCGCTGTCCGGCGTCATCGTCGCCGGCAGCGTCCCGCAGGTCGAGCCCCGCGGCCTGCTCGCCGCCGTGGATCATCTCGTGTACGCCACGCCGGACCTGCAGGTCGGGATCGACCGGATAGAGAAGATGCTGGGCGTGCGGGCCGCGCCGGGCGGCCAGCACCCCGGCCGCGGAACCCGAAACGCGCTGATCGCACTCGGTCCGCGAACCTACCTGGAGATCATCGGCCCCGATCCGGCCCAGCCCACCCCGGCGCAACCGCGTCCCTTCGGCATCGACGACCTCGGGGAACCCCGGCTCATGGCATGGGCCGCCAAGGGACAGGACCTCGAGCATCTGGCCGGCGAAGCCGCACGTGGCGGAGTGAAGCTGGGGGAGGTCATCCCGGGCAGCCGCCAGCGGGCCGATGGCGTGATGCTCTCCTGGCGCTACACGGATCCGCGTACGGTCGTGGCCGGTGGGATTGTGCCGTTCTTCATCGATTGGGGGACGACGCCGCATCCCTCCGCTGCCGCTCCGCAGGGAGCGTCGCTCGTCGGCTTGCGCGCGGAGCACCCTGAGGCGGAACAGGTGCAGACGATGCTGCGTCGACTGGGACTCGACGTGCCGGTGCAATCGGGGCCCAGGGCCGCGCTGGTGGCGACGATCAGCGCCCCGCGCGGCCGGGTCGAATTGCGGTAAGGGGGCGCGCAGGCTGACGTCTGCGCGCTACTTGGCGACGACGCTGAACCGTTTCGAGCCGAGCGGCGCGCTGCCGCGCGACACGGTGACGTTCACGGTCCACGTGCCCGCCATCGACAGCTGACCGGTTCCGCGATAGACGCCGCCGCCCGCGTGTGTCAGCGGCGCGTCGCTCCGCATCGCCGGCATGTTCATCGCCGGCATCGCCGGCATCGTGAACACGGTGGCGACGGTGGCGTCGGTTATCGGCGAGCCGTCGGGCTGCCTGACGGTCACCTCAATCGTGTTCGGCCCGAGATGCGGCGGATCCGGTTCGTTCCGGTACTGGATGTCGAGCCCCGGCGCGGCCGCGTCGCCGGGCTGAGCCGCCGGAGCCGGCTGCGGCGCGGGCACGGCGCCGCCAGGGGCCGGCGTGTCGCTGCCGCCGCCGCACGCCGCTCCCGCGGCGCAGGCCACGGCAAGTACGAACACCGCCGCCGTCCGGCTGAAGCCGGACACGACGTCAAGACAAACCCGCTGCGCGTTCATCACATCTGTTCTCCCGCCGCGAACGTGGGCGCCTGCCGGACGCCGAAGCGCTCGGGCCACCGCCGCCGGATGTCGTCGCCAATCGCAAACAGACACGGAATCATGAAGAGCACGTACAGGGTCGAACTGATCATACCGCCGAGCGTCGGCGTGGCAATCGGCTGCGTGATATCCATGCCCGATCCGCTCGAGAACATGATGGGAAGCAGGCCGAAGACGGTCGTCGCCACTGTCATCAGCTTCGGCCGCAGCCGCGCGACCGACCCCTGGACGACGGCGTCCATGTACGACTGATCGGGCGTGCGGTGCGCCAGCGCCTCGCGGATGAACTCGATCATGATGATGCCGGTCTGGATGGCCACCGCGAAGAGCGACACGTAGCCGATGATCACCGCGGTCGTCATGGAGAAGCCGCGTTCCCACTGCAGGAACACGCCGCCGACCAGCGCCAGCGGCGCCGAGAGCATGATGAGCGCGCTGTCGGCGAGCGACCGGAACGCCATCATGAGCAGCGCGAACATGATGACCAGGGTGATCGGCACCACGACACCGAGCTTCGCGCGGGCGTCCTCGGCGTACTGATACAGGCCGGTCCACTCGACGGAATAGCCGGCGGGCACCTGGAGCTTCGCCTGCAGGTACTGGCGCGCGCGATCGACGTACTCGGGCGCGGTGACGTCGTGGAGGAACACGTAGACATAGCCGGCAAGCTCGCCGTTGTCGTTGCGGATCATCTCGGGCGCTTCGCGGACGCTGACGTCGGCGATGTCGTCGAGCGGCACCGAGCGTCCGTCGGCGGTGAGCACCGGCGTGTGGCGCACCTTTTCCAGCGTGTCGATGTATTCCGGCGAGTACTGGACCGCCAGCGGCACCACCGTCTTGTCGGGCTCCCGGATGCCCATCACGTTGTCGCCGCCAATCGCGAACCGCACGGTGGGCAGCGCCTCGTCAACCGCGACGCCCTGCGTCGCCATCCGCTCGAGATCGAGCTGCGCGTCCACGAAATAACCCTGCGAGATGCGCTCGGCGATCACCGACTGCGTGCCGGGCACGTCGCGCAGCAGCCCTTCGATCTTCTGGGCGATCTCCTGCACGGTGGCGAGGTCCTTGCCCTTGACCTTGATGCCGACCGGCGTCTGGATGCCGGTGTCCTGCATGACGACGCGGGTGCTGATCGGCTGGCTCCAGCTGTTGACATAGCCGACAATCTGCATCGCGTCGTTCATCTCGGCGATGAGCCTGTCCTTCGTCATCCCCTCGCGCCACGCCGTGCGCGGCTTCAGCATGACGGTCGTCTCGATCATCTCCACCGGCGCCGGGTCGGTGGCGGAGTCGGCCCGCCCGAGCTTCCCGAAGACGCGCTCCACTTCGGGAAACGCCTTCAGCTTCCGGTCCATCTGCTGGAGGATCCATCCCGCCTCACGCGAGGGGAGCCCCGGCAGCGTCGTCGGCATGTAGAGGATCGATCCCTCCTCCATGTCGGGCATGTAGTCCTTCTGGAAGCCGGTCATCAGCACGACCGCCACCATCAGGACCACGGCGCTGGCCCCGACAAAGGCGTAGCGATAGCGGATGGTACCGAGGAGCGCGCGGCGGTACGCCCGCACGAACACGCTTTCACGCTCGTCACCGCGCCGCCAGACGTCGCGCTTGAAGATCCAGACGATCACCACCGGCAGGAGGAACAGCGTCAGCAGCGTCGAGAACGCCATGGCCGCCGTCTTGCCGAACGCCAGCGGGTTGAACAGCCGCCCTTCGCGCTGGCCGAGGAAGAAGATCGGCAGAAACGACGTCACGATGATGAGCATCGAGAAGAGCAACGGCCGGGTCATCGCGGCGGTGGAGCTGACGATCATCCGCCTCTTCTCGGCGGCGCTGAGGTTCGGGTGCTTCGCCAGCCGCGACGTGCAGTTCTCGACGATGACGATCGTCGCGTCCGCCATCTCGCCGATCGCGATCGCCAGCCCCGCGAGCGAAAACAGGTTGATGGTCTGGCCGAAGGCCGCCAGCGGGAGCGCGGAGAAGAGCGTGCCGAGCAGCAGCACGCAGACGGGCGCGACGGCCGCCCGGAGGCTTCGCAGCGCCACCGCGATGACGACGATGACGACGATGAGCTCGTAGACAAGCGCCTGGAAGAAGTTCGTCAGCGTGTCCCAGATGAGGGTGGATCGGTTGTAGGTCGGTACGATCTCGATCCCCTCGGGGAGCGATGGCCGCAGGTCGTCCACCCTCTGCAGCAGGCCGCGCGTCACGGCGAGCACATTGCGCCCCTGCTCCATGACGGCGATGCCGCCCACCACTTCGCCGGCGCCGTCAAGGTCGGCGATGCCGCGGCGGAGGTCGTAGCCGATCTGCACGTAGCCGACGTCCTTGAGCTGCACCGGCCGGCCGCTCCGGTCGCGGCCGAGCACGAGGAACTCGAGCTTGTCGATGCTCTGCGTGCCCACCCCGCCGCGCAGCTGGTCTTCGCGGTTGGTCACCTCGATCGTGCGGCCGCCGGCCTCCTGAAAGGCGCCCTGCAGCGCGGCCAGCACGTGCTGGAGCGAGAGGCCCCGGTCGGCGAGCAGCGGCGGAAACAGCTTCAGCTGGTACTGCTTCTCGAGCCCGCCGACCGAGGCGACCTCCGCGACGCCGGGCGACGCCTGCAGCGCCGGCTTGACCAGGCTCTCGTTGAGGAGCCGCAGCTCGCGCAGGTCGCGGGTATTCTGCCGGTCGAGGAGCGCGTACTGGAAGATCCAGCCCATGCTGCTGGCGTTGGGTCCGATCGCGACGTTGGCGTCGGCGGGCAGTTGCGACCGGACGGCGGCGAGGCGGTCGGCGAGGTACTGCCGCACGGCGGCGCGCCGGTCGGGGTTCTCGAGGATGACGTAGACGAACGAGTACCCCATGTGCGAGGTGCCGCGGATCGTCTGGATGTCGGGCGACCCCGCCAGCGCCCGGATCACCGGCTCGGTGACCTCGGTTTCGATCACCTGCGGGCTGCGCGGCCACTTCGTGTAGATGATGATCTGGGGGTCGGAAATGTCGGGAATGGCGTCGAGCGACGCGGTGCGGAGCGCGTAGGCGCTGAGCGTCACCAGGGCCGCCACCGCGGCCCAGACGAGCCAGCGGAACCGGATGACGTGTTCGATGATCGCCGTGATCACGACGTCAGGATCCCTTGAGTTTGTGCTCGGCGTCGATGAAAAAGCTGCCGATCGTCACGACGTGCTCCCCGGCGGTGAGGCCCCCGAGGACCTGGGTGAAAAGCTCGCCCTGGACGCCGATCCTGATTTCCCTCGGCGTATAGGAGCTGTCCGGCTGCTGGACGTAGACCAGACGCCTGTCGCCGGTCTCGATGATCGCCTCGTTCGGGACCGACAGGAAGTCGCCCTGGTCGGTGACGATCTCCAGGATATACCGCGCGCTGTTTTCGTGGCCGGGGCCGATGAGCGTGGCGGTCACCGTCACGCGCCCGTCGCGCTGTGCCACGCCGGTCACGCGTGCCTGGTACATCCTCGACCGCGACTCCGGTGAAAACGCGCGGACGCGCTGGCCGACCGAGAGGCGCGCGCCTTCGGCCGGCCCCACGAACGCCGTCACCTGCTTCCGCGAGGCGTCGATCAGCCCGGCCGCCCGCACCCACACCTGAATCGGCCGCACGGCCGCGTCGGTCAGCGTGAGCGTCAGCTCGCCCGCCTGCGACTCGGTCACGGCGGTCGAGCGGTTGGGTGTCGGCCGCGTGTGGTCGCGGACGCCCTGCGCGCGAGCCGGCCCCGATGCGGCGACGAGCAGAACAAGGACGAGGACGCGCACCGGGCTCAATGGCAGTAGTTGTCCTTGCTGTCCATGATGTGGGTGCCCCAGGGATACAGTCCCACGCTGCGGACCCGTTCGATGGCGTTGGTCCTGGCGTTGATGATGACAACCTCGTGGTTGGTCGATTCCGCCAGATAGATGTTCTCTTCCGCCGTATCGGTGGTCGCGGTTTCGATCTGGATGTTCGTCCCGATCTTGAGGCGGCCGGCCGGCTTGAGCGACTTCATGTCGTAAATGTAGACGAACCCCGGCGCGCTGATGACGAACGCCTTGCCCTGGGCGAAGTTGACGCCCGTCATATTCTCGCCAGCTTCGAGCGTCGCCGCCACCTTGTTGGCCGCCGTGTCGATCACGGAAATCGTCTGGTCGCCGTTGTTGACCGTCACCGCGTACTTGCCGTCGTGGCTCATGTAGGCGCGCCACGGTCCGGCGCCCACCCGGATGACCTTCACCACCTTGTCGTCGCGCGTGTCGACGACGCTGACCACGCCGAGGTCGCTGTCGGCGGCATACAGGTAACGGCCGTCATTGGTGATCGTCGCGTTCGACACGCCGTTGATCTCGCCGAGGTATTTCTCGGGGTCGAGCTTCGCGACGCCCGGCACCTCGGCGACCTGGATCTTCTTCAGCAGCTCGTGGCGCCGCACGTCGATGACGCCGATCCAGTGGCCTCCGTAATTGCCGACGTAGGCCTTCGCGCCGTCGGGCGTGAACGTCACGTTCAGCGGCTCGGCGAAGCCCGGGATCGTCTTGATCTTGGTCAGCGACTGCATGTCGATGACCGAGATCGAATCCCCGTCCGGGTTCCCCTGGTAGTACCACCGGCCGTCGGGCGAGAAGGCGAGGTGCTCGGGGGCGATGTCCACGGGGATGGTCTTGACGAGCTGCAGCGTCCGCGTGTCGATGATGTAGGCCTTGTTCGCCCGCGTGCCGCCCGTCACGACGTAGCGGCCGTCGGGCGACATCATCACCATGTGCGGGTTCACGTTGTTGCCGAGGAACGTCCGGCCGACGATCTTGTGCGACTTGATGTCCATGAACGCGATGTCGTTCGAGTCGCGGTTGACGATCATGACCACGGTGGTCGGGTCGGCAATCTTGACGTCCTGGGCGGCAGCACCGATGACGGACGCGCCCGCGACGGCGATGAGCCCGGCGGTTCGGATGAGGTTTCGTGCGTTGACCATGACTCCTGCTCCTCGCGTTAGAAGGCGGCCTGCAGCCGGACGCCCGGCAGCAGATACCCGAACCGGTTCCCGGCGCCGGGCCCTTCCAGCACGTGCTGGAGGTGCAGCGACAGCCGCAGCTTATCGGTGAGATGGAAATTGTAGTAGCCCTCGGCGAGCTTTTCGTTGGGCCCCGAGGCGCGCGCCACCTGCGCGTAGCCGACGCCCCACGTGTCCTGCGGGCTGAAGATCAGCCCGCTCTGAAAGCCGACGCCGGCCGCGTAGAACGTGTCGCGGTCGCCGCCGTCCACTTCCTGCGTGCCGTAGCGGCCGAACAGGCCGACGATGGCGGTGAGCTTCTGGTCGGCGCTGACACCGGCCGCCCGGCGAAGGTCGGGCGCGGTGTTGTCGGTGCGGAACCAGCCGCGGTACGTCCCTTCGGGCAGCGCGAAGGGCGTGAAGGTGTAGCCGACTTCCGACAGCGTGTACATCGAATTGGAGAGATTGGTGGCGTCGGTGTTGCTCTGCTGCAGTCCGAACTTCAGCCGGAAGCCGGTTTTCGCATCGTACTCGGCCGCGAGGCCGGTGCCGTTCACCGCGAGGCCGAGCATCTGGTTGTTGACGAGCGCGTCGCTGATGAACTGCGTGCTCTCGTCGTTGGCGAGCGCGTTCTGGTCGAAGTAGTTGGTGAGGTCGAGCCGCCCGGCCGTGAGCGCCAGCCGCTGGCTGAAGAGCTCGGTCCGCAGCCACGCCTCGCGCAGGTTCAGCTCGTTCTGACGCACCAGCCGCGCCGTATAGCCGTTGAGCAGCGTCATCGACCGAATCTCGGCGTCCGGCGGCGCGCCGCTCAACCCGACGATGTCGGCGAAGAACAACGTGTTCTGGGCGAGGCCCGCCGTGAAGAACAGGTCGGCCGATGCCAGTTGATAGGCGTGGCCGCCGGCCTCGCCGGCGTCGCCCCGGGTCTGGCGAGCCACCTGCGTCGCGATGGCGGCGTCGACGCCGACCCGCACGCTCCGGCTCGCGGCATCGTCGAGCGCCTGGGTCAGCTTCTCGTTGATCGTCTGCCGCCGGTAGACACGCTCCCGCTGGTAGGTGACGCGCGGCGTGGCGCCCTGCGCCGGCTCGTCGTGGACGTTGCCGTTTTCGTCGACATATACCTCGATACGGCGCACGCGCGTCTCGGGCTCCGAGAGCACCGCGCTCGATTCGAGATCGTTGATCCGCTGCTCCAGCGTGGCGATCCGTTCAAACAGCGTCTGCCGCTCGGTGTCCCCGAGCTGCGAGGCGCCGAGCGGATTGAGCGCGATGCTCACGTCGACGCTGCGGTCGGCGGCGACGTCCACGCCCGTGCGCCGGAACAACGTCAGGCCCGCGGCCTCGACCGTGATGTCGTAGGTGCCGACCGGGAGCGCTGCAAAAACATAACGGCCCTGGGCGTCGGTGACGGCGGTGAATCGCGCGGTCGTGTTCGCGTTGGCCGCCACCACCGCGACACCGGCCGCCGTCGTCGCGTCGGCGTTTCTCACTGCGCCAGCAAGGATGCCCCGGACGTCCGCCGGCATGTTGTGCGAGGCGGGATGCGCCGGTTCCTGGGCGGCGGCCTTTGCGGCCACCCCGCACGCCAGCGCGCCGTACATGATTCCGCGGACGAGCCAGTCTGTTCTCACGCGTTCCTCCGTCATCGGCGGCGCCGGCGCCGATCCGCCCCGATCTTAGAAGGCGCCCGCGCTCGCGCACCTGAAGAGTTCCTGAATCTTTTGTCAGGAAGATTGCGGGGCAAATCTGAGTAGGATTGAGGCGGTGCCGAAAGGAGAGGCCACGATCATGCGAGTCCGCCACCGGCTCTCGGGAGTCATCTATTGCGCGGCGATCGGGACGGTCCTGCTGGCGGGCGCGGCGGCGCAGACCGCGCCGACGCAGGGTCCGCGACGGGGAGGTCCGCCGCCCGCCGCGAGGGGCCGCGGCGCCGCGCCGCGCGTGCAGGGGACGCTCCTGCAGGTGATGCGCGGGATCCTGTACCCCGCCTCCAACGTGATCTTCGCGGCGCAGACCGACGATCCGGCGGCGATCAAGCCGGCGCCCGATCCGGCCACGTCGCCCAACCCGCTGACGAGCGCGTACGGCGGGTGGAACGCCGTGGAGAACAGCGGCATCGCGCTCGCCGAAGCCGCGAGCCTGCTCACGATTCCCGGGCGGATGTGTTCAAACGGCAGGCCCGCCCCGATCCAGAACGCCGACTGGCAGATGTGGGTGCAGGAGCTGCGCACGGCGGGGATGGCCGCGTACAAGGCCGCGCAGGCGAAGAACCAGGACGCCATCCTCGACGCGGCCGGCGTCGTCACGGAGGCCTGCTCGCACTGCCACGACAGATAGCGGGAGGTGCCCGGCGGGGTGGCGAATCGGTGTTAAGGTATACGCCTCGCCGAGGAGGTTGCATGGTCCGTTGCGGAGTCGTCGGGCGTCTGATCGTGATCGGAGTGCTGGTGCTCGCGTCGCGCGGGTCGGGTTTCGCGCAGGCGCCGGCGCCGGGTGGCGCGGCAGGGCAGCCGCGCATCTACGCCAACATGCTCTATGTGATGCGCGGCATCTTATATCCCGCCTCGAACGTGATCTTCACCGTGCAGTCCGACGACCCGACGTCGTTCAAACCGGCGGCGCGACCGTCCACGTCGTCGGACCCGCTGACGAGCGTGTACGGCGGATGGGACGCGGTCGGGAACGCCGGCTTCGCGCTGGCGGAGGCCGCCAATCTCCTCATCGTTCCCGGCCGCACCTGCTCGAACGGCCGCGTGGCTCCGGTGCAGAATGCCGACTGGCAGATGTTCGTGCAGGAAGTGCGTGACGCGGGGATGCAGGTCGTCAAGCTCGCGGAGAAAAAGGATTCCGACGCGATCCTCGACACGGCGCAACTGGTCGCTGACTCGTGCCTGCACTGCCATAACAAATACCGCAACAACGCGCGCGCGGGCCGCTGCTAGAACGATTCTCGGGTTGCTCTGGTGCCCGGGTGCCCGGGTTCAGGTTCGCGGGTTCTCAGGTGCTTGGTTCAACGCCGGCGTCGCCAATCTGAGAACCGCTGGAGCGCCGCAGATTACCCTTCAGGTACCGCAACGGGCTCGTCTTCGGGCTCGAGGTTCGCCATCTCCGCCGCCAGCATCTGCTCGCCGGCGTCCGGCGCGACGCCGTCGGAAAAATCGACCGGCGGGAGGAACAGCGTGGCCACAATCGACCCCGGCGCCAGCGCGGCGCCGGTGACGAAGACCTGGTGCAGCGCGGCGGCGAACTGCACGCGCGCCGCGCCGGTGAGCATGGCACCCGTGGCGGCCAGCGCCTCGACGCCTCCCGGCGTCGAGATGCCCGGGAGCCGGCGCGTCAGCAGCGCGCCCATGATCGCGACGCCGACGGCGGCGCCGACGCTGCGCGAGAACTGGTTGAGCGAGGTGGCCAGGCCGAGGTGCGCGCGGGCGACGCCGTGCTGCACGGCGAGCAGCAGCGACAGCATCGACAGGCCCATGCCGCCCCCGATGAACAAACCCGCCGCGAGCACCGAGCGGCGCGCTGACTCGGCGCCGACCGTGGACAGGCCGATGAATCCGGCGGTCATCAGCACGCTGCCGGCCATCGCGAGCTTCCGGTAGCCCACCTTCACGGTGAGGCGCGCGCTTGCCACTGACATCAGCACCCATCCCATGAAGAGCGGCGTCAGCACCTGGCCGGCCTGGGTCGCCGTGCCCCCCATGACGCCCTGGACGAAGAGCGGGATGAAGGCAATCGCGCCGAAGAGCGCCATGCCGACGAGAAATACGACGGTGAGCGTTCGCGCGACGAGCGGATTGCGAAGCAGATCGACCGGCAGCAGCGGGTCGGGCGATCGGTGTTCGACGACGGCAAACGAGGCGAGCAGCGCGGCGGCAGCGCCGCCCAGCCACCAGGCGGCGCCGCCGGTGTCACCGCCGAGCGCGAGCAGCAGGGCGCTGATGCCGGCGAAGAGCAGGCCGGCGCCCGGCCAGTCGACGCGCACCGCCCCGGACCGCCGTGTCGGCGGATACGCCAGCAGCAGTACCGCCGCACACGTCAGTCCGAACGGCAGATTGAGGTAGAAGACCCAGCGCCATGACAGCGCGTCGGTGATATAGCCGCCGACGAGCGGTCCCGCCACCGACGCGACGCCCCAGACGCCGCTGAAGAGCGCCTGCGCGCGCGCGCGCTCCTTGAGCGTGTAGAGCTCGCCGATGATGGTCAGGCTGAGCGGAATGACCGCCCCCGCGCCCAGGCCCTGCACCGCCCTCGACACGATCAGGACGGTCATCGACGTGGCGGCGCCCGAGGCCATCGAACCGATCAGAAAGACGGCGATGCCGGTCAGGTACATGCGCCGCCGTCCGTACAGGTCGGAGAGGCGTCCCCAGATCGGCACCGACGCCGTGGACGTCAGCAGGTAAGCGGAAAAAACCCAGCTGTAGTGGGCCAGGCCGCCGAGCGTGGCGATGACGGTCGGCATCGCCGTGCCGACGACGGTCGCTTCGAGCGCGCCCAGGCTCATGCCGAGCAGCAGGCCGGCGGTGATGGCGCGGCGGCGGCGCAGGCTGATGGCTGAACCGGAGTCCGACGCACCCATGCCCAGAGGGTACCACGCGGTTCCGAAACCGGTTTATCGAACTCCCGTGCCTGTGACCGTCAGCGTGCTGGTGGCCGTGCCGCGCAGGTCGCGGGTGGAATACACCTGGGCCCGCAGCGTGTAGGAGCCGGCCGGCAGGCCCGTGTACGTGAAGCTGTGCAGCCGCTTTTCGCCGGCGCCGCTGAGCGACACCTCGCTCGAGCGGAACATGTCGGTACTGTCGGCTTCGATGCGCAGCATGCGGTTGTCGGCGTTGGGCTGCACGGCGACCATGAAGCGCACGGTCGCCGGCGCGGGGAAATACTGCCGGTACAGCACGATCTCCACGACGTCGCGCGCGCCGCCCGGCGCCGCGCCGGCTGTGAGGAGCAGAGCCGGAATCGCAAGCCAGGCGATGGGGCGGCGTGTCATGGCGACCTCCTGCAGCCGCACAAGAGCAACGGGAGTGCCAACCCCGCGCGGAGCCTCTTGCGGCTGATTCAGTCATGACAACGATGTCCGGTGAGAATCCGAACACCACATGTGAGTCCGAACGGCCACACAGTCTATTGCTGGCGTTCGAGGACCCAGGCGACCGGTCCCAGCAGCTTTTCCAACAGGGATCGGCGGCGCCAGTCGGCGGCGGAGATCTCGGTGCTCGCGGCCAGATCCGACTCGAAATCGCGGCGAAGCTGCCCGGTGACGGCGGCGTCGTGGAACGCCACGTTTACCTCGTCATTGTGCTCGAACGACCGATTGTCCACGTTGGTCGTGCCGACAACCGCCCACGTGCCGTCCACGAGCAGCGCTTTGGCATGCGTCATCGCGGGCTGGTACTCGTAGATGCGGACGCCGTCGGCCAGCAGCTCGCCGTAGAGCCGGCGGCTCGCGAGCCGGACCAGGCGCTGGTCGGTGCGCGGTCCAGGCACGAGCGTGCGCACGCGCACACCTCGGCGCGCCGCGCGCGTGAGCGCGCGCCGGAGTGCCCGGTCCGGGAGAAAATACGGCGTGGTGAGGTCGATATCCCGCACCGCGCCCTCGATGAGCATCTGAAAGACGACGCGGGAGGAGGTGGCCCGATCCGACGGCGAGCTCTTGAGGAGCATCGCCTCGGTGGTGCCCGACGGCTCGATCGCGGGCCAGTCGCGGGGCGCGGTCAGGATCTCGCCGCTGCATTCGAGCCAGTTCTCCGCGAAGACGCCCTGCAGCGCCGTGACGATTGGCCCTTCCAGGCGCACCATCGTGTCGCGCCAGGCCGGGGCGCCGTCCACCGGCCGGTACCACCAGTCGGCAATGCCCGCCCCGCCGGTGAACGCCACGCGCCCGTCGAGAATGAGCAGCTCCCGGTGCGTGCGATTGTTCAGGCGGTGGATCCCGTACCAGGTGATCGGCTGGTAGAAATGGAGCTGGCACCCGGCCTCGCGCAGGCGGCGCGTCGCGGGCCCGCCCATGCTCGCGCTGCCGATCGAATCGAGTACCAGGCGGACGTCGACGCCGGCGCGCGCGCGGTCGACCATCGCGTCGACGAGCGTGTCGGCCACTTCGCCGGGGTAGAAGATGTACGCCTCCAGATTGACCGACGCCTGCGCCCGGAGAATGGCCTCGCGCATGGCCGGATAGAACCGGGTCCCGTTGGTCAGGATCTCGACGCGGTTGCCGGGGTGGACGGCCGCCTGACAGGTGGCCTGGATGACGTGCAGGAACTCCGCGCTGTCCGGCTGCAGCGGTCCGGCGACGCGGTAGTCGATCCGCGGCGTGAACAGGATGACGAACAGCAGCCACGCCACGAAGAGGAGGACGATGACCGTCCACACGACCGGAGTTACCCTCGATAATTCCCGAACTGCAGGGCGACCCCGAAGTCCTGCTCCCGCAGCACCCGCATCACTTCCTGCAGCTCGTCCTTCGACGATGAGGTGATACGTAACTGGTCGCCCTGAATCGCCGCCTGGACTTTCTTCAGTTTGGCATCCTTGATGAACTTGACGATCTCACGCGCCTTGTCGGAGGGGATGCCCTGCTGCAGCGCGACCTCCTGCCGGACGGTGCTGTTGGCGGCCGGCTCAGCGGTGCCGCGCGCCAGGTTCTTCGTGGGGACGTTCCGGCGCACCAGCCGGGTGAGGAGGATCTCCCACAGCGCGTTCAGCTTGAACTCGTCGTCAGCAATCAGCACGAGCTTCGAGTCCTTGGCGTCGAACTCGATCGACGCCTTGGATCCCTTGAAGTCGTAGCGCTGCGCGACTTCCTTGCGTGCCTGGTTCAGGGCGTTGTCGATTTCCTGCAGATCGACGGTCGACGTGACATCGAAAGAGGGCTGGATCGCCATTCGGGGGAATCATAACAGTGGGCAGTGAGCAGTGGGCAGTGGGCAGTGGCAGTGGGCAGTGGAGCGCCGTGAGCACTTCGCCGAACTGCCGGCTACCGACTGCCGGCCAGTTCCGTATAATCTTGACGTATGGGTGACGCTGGAGAAGGGCTCGTCGACGCGGAATCCCGCCTCGCCGAGCGGATGGAAGAACGGGAAGACGAGAAGAAGATGGCCCGCCAGGCCGTCAGGGGCGGCGATCCCGAGCGCGGGCGCCAGCTCGAATCGTGCCGCCTGGCGCGTACCGAGATGCAGCACCAGCTCGACGTGGCGACTCACGAGGTCCGCAGGCAGCAGCTCGGGCAGGCGATCGCCGAACTCGATCGGCGGATCGCACGGCTCTCTCAATAGGCCTGTCCGGGTAACCACGAAGACGCGAGGGTCACGAACTCGTGGTCTTCGTGGCTCAGAACAGATCCACGGACACGTCATACTCCGCAAGGATGGCGCGCGCCCGGTCGGTGCCGTCGGCCGTCAGGTGGGCCGGCCAGCCGGCGGGGCGCGGCGGCGGTCCGAGGGCGGCCGCCTCGGCCAGGATGGTTTCCCACGCATCGGCGGCCCGCGTCGTCGTGGCGTGCGCGCGCCACCAGGTGCACCCCTGCTCCCCGAGGCATCGCCGCAGCACGGGGTCCGCGGCCAGGCGGCCCACCGCCAGCCCGAGCGAATGTTCCTCGTCGCGCGGGTCGAGCGAGATGGCCGCGGGCGCTTCGGCGCCGAGCCCCCGCGGCTGCCACGTCTGCGGGTCGAGCGCCGGCCAGTCGGCGGAACACGCGGTTTCGAGCGTCACGAGCGGGACACCTGACGCCATGGCCGCCAGGGCCAGCGTGTGGGCCTCGCCGAGGGCAGGCCACTGCAGGGACAGCATCACGTCGACCTCCTCCAGCAGGCGCGCGGCGGACGAGTCGGCGACGAGCACGGCCGGGGCTCCAGCGTCGCACGCGCTGGCGATCGCACGCTGCGCGACATCGATCCGATCGCTCGCGAGCGCCCCGAAGGTGACGGCCCTCCTGCCTCCTTCCTCCTGCCGGGTTCGCCCTGTCCGCCGTCTCGCGTCCACCGGCATCGGTGCGTATCGCACGCGCGCGTCCGGACACTGCCGCTCAAGCGTCCCTGCCGCGCTTCGGTTCGGCACAACCGCCAGGCGTGCGGCGGCGAGCGGCACGCGCAGCATCGGCCAGGTGCCGGCGAACGGCCGGCGCGTCCAGGAGAAATGGGGCGCGTGGTGCTCGTTGAACGCGAACTCGCTCACGTACTCGTCCAGACGCGCGGTGTCGAGCAGCGCCTGCGCGCGGCTGTCGTGCAGGGTCAGCGCCCGGAGCAGGAGGACGCCGCCGTACTGGAGCAGGTACGCCCACACGAACGCGTGGGCCGGCGTGTTATCGAGCTCGAAGACGCACAGGTCGTAGGGCGCGCGGGCGTCGGTCCAGACGAACTCATGCGCGCGGGCGGGGGTGAACAGGTCGATCTCGTGCCGCGCTCGAAGCGCACCGATGAGGAGAGCGCTGTCATCGAGCGGCGGCGCGGCGGGTGAGGGACCGAACCAGGCGAGCCTCACGCCTCGACCGCGCCGGAATGCATTGACCTGTCCACGTGCGTTCTAATAGCATGAAGGTTTGAGAAACTCTTCACAAGCGCGATTGTGCGCATGTGAGCGGTCCTCAGGCTGAGGGACCACCGATGGACGGCTGGCTTGGCGTCATCATCATGATCGCTCTCGGCGTCGGCTTCGCCGCGGTCATGATTGGACTCTCCCTCCTGCTCGGTCCCCACAATCCGACTCCGGAAAAGCTCGCGCCCTACGAATGCGGCATGCCCGCGGTGGGCAGCGCCCGCGAGCGCCACTCGGTGAAGTTCTACCTGGTGGCGATGATCTTTCTTCTCTTCGATATCGAGGTGGCCTTCCTGTATCCGTGGGCGGTCGCGCTGCGCGATCTCGGCTGGGCCGGCTTCGTTCAGCTCGTCACGTTCTTCCTGATCCTGTCGGTCGGCTACGTCTATGTGTGGCGCAAGGGGGTGCTCGACTGGGGCCCCGCGGCGCGGGCCGGGCGGCACGCCGCCCGCCGGGCGGCATAAGGCATCGCCAATGGCGCCGTCCGATCCCCACCTGCACGGCCTCGACAGCGAGCTTCCGCTCATCACGACGACGGTCGAGCGGATCGTTCAGTGGGCGCGCCGGTCGGCCATCTGGCCGGCGCAGTTCGGGCTGGCCTGCTGCGCGATCGAGATGATGGCGATGGCGGCGAGCCGGTACGACATCGCGCGGTTCGGTGCCGAGGTGTTCCGCGGCTCGCCGCGCCAGTCGGACCTGATGATCGTGGCGGGGCGGCTGTCGCGGAAGATGGCGCCGGCCATGCGCCGCGTGTACGACCAGATGCCGGACCCGAAGTGGGTGATCTCGATGGGCGCCTGCGCCTCGGTCGGCGGCGTCTTCGACAACTACGCGATCGTCCAGGGCGTGGACCAGGTGGTGCCGGTGGACGTGTTCGTGCCGGGATGCCCGCCGCGGCCCGAGTCCCTCATCTACGGGATCGTCCAGCTGCAGCAGAAGATCGCGCGGTCGCGAGCCTAGACGCCTGACCCGATGGATTCACACGGCATCATCGACACGCTGACGCGGCTCGTCCCGGGCGCGACCTACGACGCGGGCGCGAATGTCGATTTCGCCACGCTGTACGTGCCGGCCGCGCGCCTGGTCGACACCTGCCTCGCGCTGCGCGACACGCCGGCGCTGGGTTTCAACGTGCTCGTCGAAGTGACGGCCGCCGACTACTTGCCGCGCGATCCCCGCTTCGAGGTGGTCTACCACCTGCTGTCGATCCCCCACCGCCGGCGTCTCCGGCTGAAGGTGCGGACGACCGACGCGGCGTCGATTCCGACGGTCCAGGGCGTCTGGCCGTCGGCGGGGTGGCTCGAGCGCGAAGTCTGGGACATGTTCGGCGTCGTCTTCGACGGGCACCCCGACCTGCGGCGGCTGCTCATGCCGGAGGACTGGGAGGGACACCCGCAGCGCAAGGACTACCCGGTGCAGATCCGCAAGGCGGCGCAGACCTACGAGCCGCTCGAGATCACGGAAGAGGAATTCAAGGCCAACCTCGAGAGGGACAGGCTCAAACGCACCCACTGACGGCCGGGAGACGATGGCAGAGCTTCGCACCGAGACGATGACGGTCAACATGGGGCCCCAGCACCCCAGCACGCACGGCGTGCTGCGCCTCGTGCTGGAGCTCGACGGGGAAGTGATCCGCTCGGCGCAACCGACGATCGGCTACCTGCACACCGGGATCGAGAAGACGGCCGAGCAGAAGAAATGGCAGCAGGTGGTCCCGCTCGTCGAGCGGATGGACTACCTCGGCGCCCAGTCGAACAGCCTGGCGTACGTGCTGTGCGTGGAGAAGCTGCTGGGGCTCGAGGTTCCGCAGCGCGTCAGGGACATCCGCGTGCTCATCGCCGAGCTGCAGCGTATGTCGAGCCATCTGATCTGGCTGGGCACGCACGCGATGGAAATCGGCGCCGTCTCGATGCTCTTTTACGCCATCCGCGAGCGGGAGCTGCTGCTGAACATCAACGAGCTGCTCGCCGGCTTCCGCTTCTTTCCGAGCTACCTCCGCGTCGGCGGGCTGCGCGAGGATCTGCCGCGAGGGTTTCACGAGGCGGTCACCGCGTTCCTCGACCGCTTCCCGGCGAAGATCGACGAGTACGAAGGGCTGCTCAGCGGGAACGACATGTTCCTGCGCCGCACGAAAGGCGTCGGGGTGATCGCGCAGGATGACGCGCTGGCGTGGGGGCTGCTCGGGCCGATCGCGCGCGGGTCGGGGTGCGGCTACGACGTGCGCCGGTACTTCCCGTACTCGGGCTACGAGACCTACGACTTCGACGTGCCGACCGAGACCGACGGCGATGTGTACGCCCGGTACCGGGTGCGGATGCGCGAGTTGCGGGAGTGCGTGAAGATCTGCCGCCAGGCGCTCGCCCGGATTCCGCCGACCGGCGCCTGGGCCTGCGACGACCCGCGCGTGGTGCCCCCGCCCAAGGACAAGGTGTACACGGAGATGGAGGCGCTCATCCAGCACTTCCTGATCTATTCGCAGGGCTTCACGGTGCCGGCCGGCGACGCGTACGTGCCGGTGGAAGGGCCGCGCGGCGAGCACGGCGTCTATGCGGTGTCGGACGGCACGAACCGCCCGTGGCGCGTCAAGATGCGCGCGCCGTCGTTTCTCGCGATTCAGGCGCTGCCGACGCTGATTCGGAACGGCCTCATTGCAGACGTCGTCGCCGTCATCGGATCGACCGACGTTGTCATGGGAGACTGCGACCGGTGAGCTTTCACCCTCGAATGGAGTACGCGCCGGCGGCGTTCCACGCGTCGACGCGCGCGCTGCCGGAGGAAGGCAGTCCCTTCGCCTTCACCCCGGAGAACCAGGCGAAGTTCGATGCCAACGTCGCGCGGTACCCGCCCGAACAGCGGAAGTCGGCCATCCTCTACGCGCTGTACCTGGCGCAGGGGCAGCAGGGGTACCTGACGCGCGCGGCCATGCGCCACGTCGCCCTGCAGATCGGCTGCACCGCGGCGGAGGTCGAAGACGTCGTCTCGTATTACACGATGTTCTTCACGAAGCCGGTCGGCCGGTACGTGTTGAACGTCTGCCGCACGCTCTCGTGCGCGCTCGTCGGCGCCGAGCGCGTCACCGAGGCGCTCGGCGACGCGCTGGGGATCAAGCCGGGCGAAACGGATCCGACCGGCACCTTCACGCTGATCGAGGTCGAGTGCCTGGGTGCGTGCGACCGCGCGCCCGTGGTGATGGTCAACGACGGATGGCAGGAGCGGCTGTCGCCCGAGCAGGTGTCGCAGTTTCTCGAGGCGCTGCGCGCGCGCGGCGAGGCCGCGTTGAGCGGGTGCCATCTGCGGAGGGAGAAGCAGGCAGTGGGCAGTCGGCAGTCGGCAGTCGGCAGTGGGCAGCCGGCGGTGGGTGGTGACTGACATGGCATACGAGCCGGTTCTCACCACGTTCGTGACCGAGCCGAATTCCCATACGCTCGACTTCTACGTGTCGCGACGACGCGGCTACGAGGGACTCCGCAAGGCCCTCACGCTCAAGCCGAACGACATCATCGAGCAGGTCAAGGCGTCGGGGCTGCGCGGCCGCGGCGGCGCGGGGTTTCCGACCGGCCTGAAGTGGCAGTTCGTCCTCAAGGACACGCCGAAGCCGAAGTACCTCTGCTGCAACGCCGACGAGAGCGAGCCGGGCACGTTCAAGGACCACGTGCTGATGGAGCGGAATCCGCACCTGCTGATTGAAGGGTGCGCGATCGCCTGCTACGCGATCGGCGCGAAGGTCGCCTACATCTACATCCGCGGCGAGTTCTACCACGTGCAGCAGATCCTCGAGGCCGAGATCGAGAAGGCCTACGCGGCGGGCTATCTGGGCCGGAACATTCTCGGGAGCGGGTTTGACTGCGACGTGTACGTGCACCGCGGCGCCGGGGCCTACGAGGCGGGCGAGGAGACGGCGCTCATCGAGTCGCTCGAGGGCAAGCGCGCCCAGCCGCGCATCAAGCCGCCGTTCCCGGCCGTGTCGGGCCTCTATCAGTGCCCGACGGCGGTCAATAACGTCGAGACGCTCTGCAACGTCCCGCTCATCGTGCTGCACGGCGCGGACTGGTTCACCGCCCTCGGACCGGAGAAGAACGGGGGGCCGAAGCTGTTCTGCATCAGCGGCCATGTGAAGCGGCCGGGCGTCTACGAAGCGTCGATGCACACCACGCTGCGCGAGCTCATCGACGACCACGCGGGCGGCATGATCGACGACCGCCCGCTCAAGGCGATCATTCCGGGCGGGTCGTCGGTGCCGCTGCTGCTGCCCGACCAGCTCGACACGCCGGCGAGCTTCGATCACGTGCAGAAGGCGGGGTCGCTGCTCGGATCGGCGGGGCTCATCGTGATGAACGACACGGTCTGCATGGTGTGGCTCGCGATGAACCTGCTGCACTTCTACCGCCACGAGTCGTGCGGCAAGTGCACGCCGTGCCGCGAGGGGTCCGACTGGCTCTACCGGCTGCTGGCGCGCATCGAAGCCGGCGAGGGGCAGCCGAAGGATCTCGACCTGCTCTTCGGCGTCTCGAACAACATCGTCGGCAAGACGCTCTGTGCGTTTGGCGACGCCGCCGCGACGCCGGTGCTGACGACGATGAAGCTGTTCCGGCACGAGTACGAGGCGCACGTGCGCGAAGGACGGTGCACGCTGCCGGCCGGGTGGCGCGCGAGCCGTCCCGTCTTCGCGGGGGCGCACTGATGGACCTGCGGTTCCTCGTCCAGCTCGCCATCATCGGGCTGACGTTCTTCATGCTGATCAACGCGTCGGCGCTGCTCGTCTACGCCGAGCGCAAGGTCATGGGCTTCATGCAGCAGCGGTACGGCCCGTACCGCGTCGGGCCGCACGGGCTGCTGCAGCCGCTCGCCGACATCCTCAAGCTCCTGATGAAGGAGGAGCTGCGTCCCAAGGGGGCCGACCGCTGGCTCTTCACGCTGGCCCCGATGCTGGCGATCACGGCGGCCTTCGCGGCGTTTGCCACCGTGCCGTGGGGCGCCGAGACGACGCTCTTCGGCCTGCTCGACCAGCCCGTCAAGCTCGGCGCGGCCGACCTCAATGTCGGCGTGCTCGTCGTGTTTGCGATCACCTCGATGGGCGTCTACGGCATCGTGCTGGCCGGCTGGTCCTCCAACAGCAAGTACTCGCTGTTCGGCGGGCTGCGCGCCTCCGCGCAGATGATCAGCTACGAGCTGTCGTACGCCACGGCGCTCTCCGCCGTGATCCTGCTCGCCGGATCGCTGTCGATCCGCGAAGTGGTGGACGGCCAGGCGGGCTACTGGCTGGGCGTCGTCCCGCGGTGGTTCGTGTTCCTGCAGCCGGTCGGCTTCCTCATCTACGTGATCGCGGGCGTCGCCGAGACCAACCGCGCGCCGTTCGACTTTCCCGAGGCGGAGCAGGAGCTGGTGGCCGGCTACAACACCGAGTACAGCTCGGTGCGCTTCGCGCTCTTCCCGCAGGCCGAGTACATCAACATGACGACGATGGCCGCCGTGGCCACCGACCTGTACCTCGGCGGCTGGCACGGGCCGTTCCTGCCGGCGGAGTACGGGTGGATCTGGTTCCTGCTGAAGGTCGGCGCGATTCTGTTCACCTACATCTGGGTGCGCTGGACCGTTCCCCGGTACCGGTACGACCAGCTGATGCAGTTCGGGTGGAAGTGGCTGTTTCCGGCGTCGGTGGTCAACCTGGTCGTGACCGCGGCGCTCGTGCTGTATTTCCATGCCTGAGACGCTCGTCTTCTATCTCCTCGCCGGGTTCGCGATCGTCGCCTCGGCGCTCGTCATCGGGCAGCGCAACCCGATGTACAGCGTGATGCTGCTCGTGGCCTCGTTCGGCGCGCTGGCCGGGCTGTACATCCAGCTCGACGCGCCCTTTGCCGCCGTGGCGCAGATCATCATCTACGCCGGCGCCGTCATGGTCCTGTTCCTCTTCGTGGTCATGCTGCTCAACGCGTCGCAGGAGGACGGGGCCGGATGGGACCGGACCCATCCGCTGCGGCGGCCGACGATCTCGCGCGTCGGCGCGCTGCTGGC
>JACQZV010000070.1 GCA_016213695.1 Acidobacteriota bacterium
CCTCCAACAGCGTCGCCGCCCTCGTCGCCTCCCGCAACGCCCGCACCCTCCGCCAGCTCCGCTGACGCCACGCGCCGGGGCTGCTCGCAGCGTTCCCGCGCGCGCGAGACCCGGCCTCCTGCCCACTGCCCACTGCCCACTTCAGATCAGCAGCTCGCCCTGCCCGACGAGCACAGCGGCTCCCCCGACCTTCACTTCCACAATCGCCCCGTCGCGCTCGCCGATCGCAATGTGAATCCGGCTCGGCCGGCCCATCGCCACGCCCTGCAGGTTGAGCATCCGCGTCGCCGCATCACCGGTGATCAACTGGTGGCGAACGAGGTAGCAGCCGAGCGGACCGCAGGCGCTCCCGGTGGCCGGATCCTCGATGATGCCGAACTCGGGCGCGAACATGCGGCTGTAGACGGTTGGCGGGTCCGCGGCTCGATGTGAGCTCGTCTCGCCGCGGGACCCGCCCCACGAAAACAGGAAGATCGGAAGGTCAATGCCTGTCGCCAGCGCCAGCCTGCGAAACGCTGACGCGTCGCTGATGGCACGGTCAACCCGTTCGCGGTCGCGCAACGGCACGAGCAGGAACGGCACCCCGCATGACACCTGCTGCACCGGCAGGTCCGGCGCCAGATCGGCCGCGTCAAGTCCGATGGCCGACGCCACCGCGTCGCGCGCGTCCACCGCAGGTCCGAATGCCGGGTCGAGCTGCGTCATCCAGGCAAACCGCAGCCGGCTCCCGTCCCACTCGAGATCCACCGGCACCGGCCCGACACCGAGGCCGAACACGAAACGCGACGCGCCCGGACGAATCACCCCCGCGTGCGCCAGCGCGAACGTGCTGCCGATTGTCGGATGCCCCGCCATCGGCATCTCGTTGGCCGGCGTGAAGATGCGCATCCGCACGTCGGTGCCGGCGGTCTCGGGTGGCAGGATGAAGGTGCTCTCCGAGAAATTCATCTCGCGCGCGATCGCCTGCATGCGCGCGACCGGCACACCGCGCCCGTCCAGAAACACAGCCAGCTGGTTTCCCGCCAGCGGATCGGTCGTAAAGACGTCGTAGTGGAGATAGGCGAGGGGCACAGGCTTTGGGTTTGGGCTTTGGGCTTCGGGCTTCAGGCTTCAGGCTTCAGGCGTGCGCAGCCGCAGCCTGCGCCCGACCGCGACACCCACGTGGTAGGCGCCTTCCTGCTGCATCCAGACGTGCCGCGCGTGGTTGTCGGCCAGCTCGACGATGAGCGCCCGCCTGTCCTCGGGCAGCGCCGCGGCAATCTGCTCCACCAGCTCCTCCTGCCGCTGGATGTCAACCGGCGCGAACAGCTCGTCTTCGTGGATCGCCAGCAGCAGCTCCTCGTATTCGTCCTCCCAGGCCTCCTCGGCGTCGGCAAACGACGGAACGTGGCGCAGCGCGCCGTCGAGCTCGAGCTTCGAGGCACAGAGGTCGGCGAGTTCGAGAAGGTCGTCGGAGGCAGGCATGGGGGGATCTTACGACGGAGTGGGCGGTGGGCAGTGGCAGTCGGCAGTGGGCAGTGGGCAGTGGGCAGTTAGCGCCTGGCGCGCAGCAGATCGGGGCTGCGCTCGGCGGCTTCGCGCACGAGGAACCCCATCTTCGAATGCGACGCTTCCAGATCGACGCCCAGACCCCGCGCGCGCAGCTCCTCGCTTGTCGTCGGACCAATCGACGCCACGACCATCGTCTGCAGGCCGCGGCGCACGGCCGCGTCCTGCCCCATCTGCCCGGCCACGTCGAGGAGATGCACGATCTGCATGCTGGTCGTGAAGAGCACCACGTCCAGCCCGCCGGCGGCAATCGCCCGCACGGCCGCGCGGAGCGGCTCGAGATCGTCGGGCAGCGCCCAGCGGTAGACCGGCACGCGCGTCACCACGGCACCGCGCCCCTCGAGCGCCTGCACGAGTTCCTCGTTCGCCTTCCCGTATTCCTGGACCGCCACGCGCTGGCCCCGCAGGGACCCGGCGCCGGCCTTCGCGTCGAGGGCCGTCATGACCTCGTGCCAGGTGTTCGGCTCCGGCACGGCCACCCAGGGCGCGATCTGCAGCTCGCGCAGCACCGCCATCGGCTTCGGACCGCGCGGCACCACCTTCGTCCTCGCAAGTGCGGCCACGAACGCTTCGCGCGGGTACGTCGTCTCGACCACGTCGAGCAGCGCGCGCGTGCCGACGCCGGTCAGCAGAATGACGAGGTCGAACTCGCCGCGCAGCAGGGCCCCGGCGAAGGCCAGGGCTTCCGGATTCGATTCGAGCGGGATCTCACGAAGCGCGGGCGCCGTCACCGGCCGGCCGCCGCAGGTCGTGACGAGCGCCGCCATCTCGCGGCTGCGCCGGGATTCGAGAATTAAGACCGAGAGCCCCTGGAAGGACGGGGTGGGCACGGAACGGTGCTCAGGTGCTTGGGTGCTCGGGTGCTTGGGTTCCGGTTCTTGGGTTCAGGGGTTCGCTGGTTCACGGGTCGTTCGTGGGTTCGGGGTTCGTGCGTCGTTCACCGTCGCTCACGCGTTCGAGGGTTCGTCGGGGCGGTGTCGAGGTAGCGAATCAGGCGCGTCACGGCTGCCGAAGCACGCCGCGCGAGCGTGAGCAATGGATCAATGTCCGCTCCCTCGAAATAGCCGCGGTCACGACCGTCCTCCAGATGGTTCGACGTTTCCATCAGCGAACCGTTTGCAATGCGCAGGTACTGGCGGAATTCCCGAGGCATGTAACGACCAAATCCCTCGGCGATGTTTCTCGGCGCCGATGCCGCCGCATTGCGGATCTGGTTTCGAAACTCCAGGTCATGTTGCACGGCGGGTGTGTGGAGAAGGTCGTACACTCCAAGCTTCAGCTGGTTGGAGAGCTGCCAGACGTCGAGCTCTTGGAACGAGCGTGCGCCCATGGTCCGCGTCGTGTGCAGTGCATGTGCCGTGCGCACTCGGAACGACGAACGAACCCGTGGGCTCCCGAACCCATGACCCGTCTGTGGTTTGCAGATGAACGGAGTCCAAACGTCTGGGCAGCCGAGCACCTGTGTACGCAAGAATTGCCGCGTTGCAGGAAGCTTCTGTCGGCAGTTACTGCAAGAGAACGCGTGAACCCGTGAACCCGTGAACCCGTGAACCCGAACCCGTGAACCCGCGAACCCCTGAACCCAAGAACCGGAACCCGAGCACCCAGGCACCCGTGCACCCGAGAACCGCTCTGATCACCGGCGCCTCTGCCGGCATCGGCGCGGCGTTTGCCGAGGTGTTCGCGGCCGAAGGCTTCGACCTCGTCGTGACTGCGCGGCGCGAAGATCGCCTGCGGGCGCTCGCCGGGAGGCTCGAAGCACGCTACGGCGCGCGCGTGCATGTCGAAGTGGCCGACCTGTCGGAGCCGGACGCGCCCGAGCGGCTCTGCGCCAGCCTGGCGGCCCGCGGGATCGCGATCGATGCGCTCGTGAACAATGCCGGCTACGGCATTCCGGGCGCGTACCTCGCCTCCGACTGGCCGCGGCAGGCGGCGCTCCTGCAGGTCATGGTGGTCGCGGTCGCCGAACTGACGCATCGCCTGCTGCCCGGCATGGTCGAGCGCCGCTACGGCCGCGTGATCAACGTCGCCTCCCTGGCGGCGCTGGTGCCGCCGCCCGCGGGCCACACGTTGTATGCGGCCTCCAAAGCCTTCGTCGTGAGGTTCTCCGAAGCGCTTGCCGGCGAAGTGCGGCCGGCCGGCGTGCACGTGACCGCCCTCTGCCCCGGGTTCACGCGGAGCGAGTTCCATGACGTCACGGGCACACGAGCGACCGTTGGCCGCCTGCCAGGCTGGTTGTGGATGGATGCGGCAACGGTCGCGCGCGAGGGGTTCGACGCGGTCATGGCCGGCACGCCGGTGTACGTGACCGGACGCATCAACCGGGTCATTGCGCTTCTGGCTCGCCACCTGCCCCAAAAAATCCTCATCGCCCTTGGCCACCGCACGGCGCGGCACTACCGTCGCGCGTAGTGCCGTGGCATGTCCCTTGCTCTGCAAGAAGGCATGGAAGGCGTCCACCCCCGCAAGGAGACCGTCATGGTCCAGACGCTGTGCACAAGCGGCCGCCACGAAGCGTTGAAGTGCGGCGTCCACGGGGCGGCCGGTGCGCTGGCGGTGGTGATGGCCGCCTACAATATCGCCGCGTGCTGCTTTCGACGCGACCGGCATCTGCGCGTCAATGCCCTGATCTACACGCTGGTGCTTGGCTGGGAGCTGAAGCAGACAGCCCACCATCTGCGGCTGGCCCACGCGGCTGTCCGGCCCGGCGTGGATGCAGGGAGCGGAGCGAACCAGCTAAGATCTGCCGCTTGATGAACCGGCGCTCTGCAGCTCTGGCGGTCGCGCTGGCAGTGATGCTGCCGGGCGTCCGCGCCGCGTGGGCGCACCCGGCGCCCTTCAGCTTCGTGGATCTCGTCGTCGGCGACGAGGCGGTCGAGGGGACGCTCGTGCTGCACGTACTTGACGTGGCACACGAGCTCGGCATCGAATCGGCCGATCGACTGCTCCTGCCGGATGAAGCGGCACGCCTCAGGGACCGCGTGGTGGCGCTGCTCGAGCCGCGCCTCGGTATCCGCGCGGGCGCGGCGCAGACGATCGACTGGTCGGACATGCAGCCGGTGGTCGAGCGCCATGCCGTCCGGCTTCGCTTCCGGATCCGCGGCGCGCGCCCCGGCGCCCTCCGCCTCCACACGCGGCTGTTTCCGTACGACCCCGTCCACCAGACGTTCGTGAACATCTACGAAGGCGGCACGCTGCGGCAGCAGATGATCTTCAACGCCGGGAGCGAGGAGTACACCTACTACACGGGGACGACGCAGGGCGCACTCGCGGTGATGGGGACGTTCGTGCCCGCCGGCGTCCACCACATCCTCATCGGCCCCGACCACGTGCTGTTCCTGATCGGACTGCTGCTGCTCGGCGGCGCCTGGCCGGCGCTCGTGAAGATCGTGACGGCCTTCACGGTCGGCCACAGCATCACGCTCTCGCTGGCCGCGCTGAACATCGTCATGCCGCCGCCGCGGATCATCGAGCCCGCGATTGCGCTCAGCATCATCTTTGTCGGCACTGACAATCTGATGCGGGGCGACGGCCGCGACCTGCGGGCGTGGGCGGCAGCGGTCTTCGGGCTCGTCCATGGATTCGGCTTTGCCAACGTGCTGCGCGAGTTCGGCCTGCCGGCCCAGGCGCTCGGGTGGTCGCTGTTCTCGTTCAACGTCGGCGTCGAGATCGGGCAGCTCGTGGTCGTGCTCGTGGTGACCACGGCGCTCGGACTGATTCGCCGGCGCAGCCATGTCGTCGGCTACCGGGTCGCGTGGGCGGGATCGATTGTCGTGATTGCGGCCGGCGCCTACTGGTTCGTGGAGCGCGTGTTCTTTCCTGCGTAGGTCACATCCAGCGCCTCCACCACACAACGGACACGGCCGCCTGGTCGTCGAAGCCAGGCCGCCCGAACGCCCGCCGCGCGCGGTGGGCGATCCGAAGCGTGATCTCGGGTGTCAGCCGGAATCCGAGCACCTCCTCCGTGCCGTTGAACTGCTGCTCCACGATCGCGAGGGCGGTGAGCGCGCGCGGCGACGACATGCGCTCGACCCGGCCGGCGGCGAACCAGCGCGGCGCGAGCGTCTGCTGGCCCTGCACGTACCATCCCGACGCGACGCGGTCGCCGGCGAAGGTCTCGATCGTGTCGCGGACCCATTCGCCCGCGAGTTTCGTGTACGCGTACGAAAACTCCGACTCGATCGTGACGAGGGTGGCGTTGCGGTCGGCCGTGGCGGCCGGGCTCTCGCCCGCCCGCTCCCACCCTCCGTGCGTCAGCGACGCGCCGATGCGCAGACCCACGACCGGCGTCACACCTCCACCCACGACGACGTTGGCGAATCGGGGGGGGTTGGTCCGCGAGAAGATGCGCCGCCGCCGGAGCGGCGAGGTGTCCATGACGGCCACGCGGCTGTCCCAGTGCGCGCCGGACAGTGTGACTTGCGTGCCGTACGGATAGAAGCCACCCATCAGGTTGGCGCGGGGCCCCTGGAATTCGACCGGCGGCAGCGGCGTGAACAGCGACACCGGCTGCGAAATCAGCGGGTTCAGATGCGGCCGGCGCACGGTCAGATTCGCCAGCCCGACCGGCGCCGGTATCAGCCCGCCGTCGATCCGGACGCCGATCCTGCCGGAGCGCTCGTAGCGCAGGCTGGCGATCCAGAGGTCCCGGTTCCACTGGCCGCTGCTCAGCCGCTGCGCGATGGGCCACACGATCGCTTCGATGCCGCGGCCCAGCGCAACCGACGCCACGGCATCGATGCTGAAGCCGGTCACGATGGTCCCCTGTGCGTTGATGGTGTCGTCCACGGCCGCGTTCGTGTCGATGGCGATTGCCGAGGGCCGGGCCTGCTGCGCGAGGACGGGCGGGGAGGCCAGAAGGTGCAGCGCGAGCGTCAGCCACAGCGGCCGGTGGGAGAGGGGTGGCATGGTCGCTTCGTTACACGAGCTGCCGGCCGAGCAGCTCCTCCAGCGCCGGCTCCGAGTCCGCGAGTGCGGGCGCCGTGGCGACGAGCGCATCGACCGACGCCGGGTCGAACTGCGTGCCGGCATACCGCTGCAGTTCGGCGAGGGCCTCGGCCGCGCCGCGCGCGGGGCGGTACGCGCGGGCGCTCGTCATGGCGTCGAACGCGTCGGCCACATGGACAATGCGCGCGGGGAGGGGGATGTCATCGCCGCGAAGCCCGAAGGGGTAGCCCTGGCCGTCGGGCCGCTCGTGGTGCAGTTCGACGATCGGGAGGTGCGGCGCGAGGAAGGCCACCTGCCGGAGAATGCGCGCGCCGAGCGCGGGATGCCGCTTGATCTGCTCGAACTCCTCCGCGGTGAGCGCGCCCGGCTTGCGCAGCACGTCGTCTCGGAGGCCGATCTTGCCGATGTCGTGCAGCAGCGCGCCGAGCCGGAGGACGTCGAGGTCGTCGTCGCGCATCCGCATCTCGCGCCCGATGCGCACCGCCAGCGCGCTGACGCGGTCGGAGTGGCCGGCGGTGTACGGGTCGCGCGCGTCGAGCGCAGCGGCCAGCGCGCGAATCGCGCCGACGTACGCCGCGCGCGTGTCGGCCTCGGCGGCGCTCAGCCCCTGCACGAGGTGGTTGAATGCCTGGGCCAGCGCGTCCATCTCGCGGCTGGTCCCGGTCGGCCGCAGCAGCCGCCCGAAGTCGCGCGCGGCCGTCATGATTCCGATCTCGCGTGACAGGCGGTCGATCGGATCCGTCAGCGTCCGCGCCAGCCAGAGGCTGCCGAGCGCCGCGAGCACGAAGGCGCCGAATGCGACGGTCCCGAGCGCCATCAGCGCGGCGCGCGTCGCGCTACGCGCCGCGGCATCAATGGAGGCCAGAGTGAGAATCCGCACCGGGCCCGACTGCATGAGCAGGCGGATGGCGTATTCCTCGCCGACCAGCATCCGCGTGCCCTCGGTCTGCGCGGCGGCGCCCAGGTCGGCCGTCACGGTTTGCGGCAGCGTGCTGGCCACGACCGCGTCGTTGACCGCGATTACGATGGCCGCGCTGGCGAGGCTCCCGAGCTCGGCGGCGTACCGGTCGTCGAGGCTCGTGCCGACGACGAGCGCGCCGATGTCGCGGTCCACGAGCCGGAGCGCCGCGCCCGAGACGCGAAAAGCGCCCTGCGGCAGCACGACCACGTCCTGAAACGTTGCCGGTCCCGGGGGAATGGAGACGCGCTCGTCCCGGGGCCACTGCCCGCGCGCCGGTCCGGCGCTCACGAAGACCCGTCCTGCCGGATCGAGAATCGCCAGGACGTCGGCGCGCGTCAGGACGGCGAGCTTCCCGGCCTCCACGGCGACGGTCTCACGCAGGGACGCTTCCTGGTCGGGGGGCATCCCGGCGAACCGGCGTTCGGTGAAATAGGTGTCGAGCGCGGCCTTGAGCGTCGGGTTCTCGGCGAGCGTCGCGATGGTGGCGAGTTGCTCCTGCTGCCGGCGCGCCTCGAGCGCGGTGAACACCTGCTCGGCCACGCGCAGCTTCTCGATTTCTGAGGCGCGCACCCGGTCGCGCGCGTCCACCGTCAGCACCGTGAAGACGACCAACAGGATGATCGCCACGGTGATGAAGGTCACCGCCAACGTGCGGGCGACGAGCCGTGGGGGCTTCTTCACTTTTCCGGAACGGGCAGCGTGAAGTCCGCCTCGACGGCGCGGCCCGATTCGAGCCGCACGGTGACCGTGGTGTCGCCGAGGCGCTCGTGCCACGCGGTGATCTGCCGGTCGCCCGGCGCGAGCGGCGGCAGCTCAAACCGGCCGGCCTCGTCCGGGACGGCGAACCAGACGTGATCGAACACCATCACCGTGGCGCTCATGTGCGAATGGATTTCGCAGAAGACCTTGACCACCCCGGGGCGGTCGAAGCGGACGCGGCGCGACTCGCCGCGCGGGAAGCGGCCGAGATTGAAGTTCTTCGCCCGCGAGAGCGAAAAGACGTTGTGGTAGATCGGATCGTCGTTCGGAAACTCGACGTCGGATCCGACGGTGACCGCCACCACGCGCGGCGTGAACATCTCGTCGTGCTGCCGGATGACGGCGCGCGTCGGCGTGACGCGCTGCGGCCGTGCGTCGCGCACGTAGACGACGACATTACGGCGCTCGGATTCGGCCGCCAGCTTTGGCGTCGGCACCGACCTCGTGGGGTACGCCGTGGTCGGTCGCCGCGTGCTTACCGGGATCCCGATTTCGACTCGGCCGCGGACCACGGCTGGCTCCTGTCCTTCGACGCGGCCGCCCGGAGGGGGGCCGAGAAGGTTCGTCGCCAGCAGGCCGCCCACTGCCAGTGCCAGCCGTCCGCTCCCTGTCCATCCACGCACGGTCTGCATTCTAGCGAAGTGTACAGGTGATATCGTCACGTGATGGTCACGCTGTTGCTCGCGACCATCCTGGCCGTCCAGCCCGGCGGCGACCGGCCGGGACGCGGGGTCCCCGACAGCCTGGCCCGCGAGCGCGCCGGGACGATCGAGGCGCTCCGCTACGATCTGACCTTCACCGTCCCGGGCGATATCGGCGAGCGCGTGCACGGGCAGGTCGTCATCCGCTTCAGGCTGAGGGCGCCCCGTCGCGTCGTGCTCGATTTCGCCCAGCCGCGCGAATCGGTGGGCAGCGTGCGTGCCGGCGGCCGGGACGTCCCGTTCACGCTGGCCGACGGCCACCTGACGATCCCGGCGGCGGCCACGACCGCCGGCGACAACGAATTTGCGATCGCGTTCACGGCCGGCGACGAGCCGCTCAACCGCGACGCGGAATTTCTCTACACCCTCTTCGTTCCCGCGCGCGCGCACCTGGCGTTTCCCTGCTTCGACCAGCCCGACCTGAGGGCGCGCTACACGCTGACGCTGGAGGTGCCCTCCGGCTGGGAGGCCGCCTCGAACGGGGCCGCCACGGGCACCGGGTCCGAGGGCGGGCGCACCCGCGTGCGCTTTGCCGAAACCGAGCCGATTCCAACATACCTGTTCGCGTTTGTCGCCGGCCGGTTCTCGGTGGAGACCGCGCGACGGAACGGCCGCGAGCTCCGGATGCTGCACCGGGAGACCGACGCGGCCAAGGTGGCGCGCAACCGCGACGCCATCTTCGACCTGCACGCGGCCGCCCTCGCCTGGCTGGAGGACTACACCGGCATCCCGTACCCGTTCGGCAAGTTCGACTTCGTCGCGATTCCCTCGTTCCAGTTCGGCGGCATGGAGCATCCCGGCGCCATCCTGTACAACGCATCCGGCCTTCTCCTGGACGAGTCGGCCACTCAGAATCAGATGCTCGACCGTGCCAGCCTGATCGCGCACGAAACGTCGCACATGTGGTTCGGGGATCTGGTGACGATGCGGTGGTTCAACGACGTGTGGATGAAGGAGGTCTTCGCGAATGTCATGGCGGCGAAGATCGTCAACCCGTCGTTCCCGCAGGTGAATCACGAGCTGCGCTTCCTGATGGCGCACTACCCGGGCGCATATCAGGTGGACCGTACGGCGGGCACCAACCCGATTCGCCAGGATCTCTCGAACCTCGACGAAGCCGGGCAGCTCTACGGCGCGATCATCTACCAGAAGGCGCCGATCGTCATGCGGCAGCTCGAGCTCATCGTCGGCGAGCGGCCGTTTCGCGACGGGCTCCGCGAGTATCTGAAGACGTACGCGTTCGGCACTGCCACCTGGCTCGACCTCGTGCGCATCCTCGACGCGCGGACTCCCGAGGATCTCGCCACATGGAGCCGCGCCTGGGTGGAGGCGCGCGGCCGCCCCGAGTTCACGACGGCCGTGCGTCTCGACCGGGGCCGCCTCTCGCGCCTCATGCTCACGATGCGCGACCCGTTCGAGCGGGGCTTGGTCTGGCCGCAGCGGATCCGTGTGGCGCTCGGCTACACCGACCGCGTGCGCGACGTGCCCGCCTACGTGACCGGCCGCACCACCCGGATCCGCCCTGCGGAGGGATGGCCGGCCCCGCTCTTCGTGCTCCCGGGCGGCGGCGGGCTCGGGTACGGGTTGTTCGTCCTGGACGAGGCGAGCCGGAGCTACCTGCTCGCCCACGTCGAGGCGATCGGCGATCCGCTGACGCGGGGCGCCGCCTGGATCGCCCTGTGGGAGAACCTGCTGGAGGGGCGCGTCGGGGCGGCCGCGTTTCTCGACGCCGTGCAGCGCGCGCTGCCGGCGGAAACCGACGAACAGAACGTCCAGCGCGTGCTCGGGTACGCCGCACGCGCGTTCTGGCGGCATCTGCCGGCGGACGTCCGGGCGCGCCGCGCGCCGGGGCTGGAGGCGATGCTGCGCGCCGGGATCGGCCGCGCGGCGAGCGCCGGCGCGAAGGCCGCGTGGTTTTCGACGTTCCGCGACGTGGCGCTCAGCGCGGACGGACTGCGATGGCTCGAAGCGCTCTGGCGCCGCGACGAGACGATCCCGGGCCTTCCCTTTGCCGAACCCGACGAGATCACGATGGCGCTCGAGCTGGCCGTCCGCGAAGTGCCCGGATGGCGTCAGATGCTCGAGGTGGAGCGCGATCGGATTCAGAACCCCGATCGCAAGGCGCGGTTTGTGTTCGTGATGCCGGCGCTGTCGGCCGATCCGGCCGAACGGGAGCAGGCGTTCGACCGCCTCCTGCGCGTCGAGAACCGGCGCCGCGAGCCGTGGGTGCTCGAGTCGATGGCGTATCTCAACCACCCGCTGCGTGAGGCCCACGCGCTCACGTTCGTCGGACCGAGCCTGGAGCTGCTGCGCGAGATCCAGCGCACGGGCGACATCTTCTTTCCGGGACGCTGGATGGAGGCCGCCTTGAGCGGCCATCGCTCGCCTGAAGCGGCGGCGATCGTGCGCGATTTCCTCGGACGCGAGCTGCAGTACCCGCAGCGCCTGCGGTGGACGATCCTCAGCGCCGCGGACGAGCTCTTCAGGACGAGCAGGTAGCCGGGCTGCGCCTCGGGCGGCTCAGCTCTGGACCCACAGCTTCGGCTTTCCCGATCCGTCGTCAGTGCCCTTGATGTACCAGTTCTTCCCCAGCGGATCGTGGTCCATGGTGGTGGCAAAGTCGAAGGGGGCCTGGAACTCGATGTAGTCGAATCCGGTCTCGGAGGCGACGAGCTGGTGCCACTCACCAGCCGGAATGAGTACCAGACTGCCGGGACCGACGGGCAAAGTGCCGGTATCGTGCTTCACGTCGCCGGTGCCTTCTTCGATGAAGTAGAAATGCTCCGGTGTGACCGAACCGGCCTTCGAGGGGTGGTGGACGTGCCGCGGCGAATGCGCGTGCGGCGCATACAGCATTCGCCCGAGCTGCAGGTCCCAGGAGCCGGACAGGCCGGTTTCCCTGTTGACCCAGAACGTCCGCTCGCGGAACCCCTTCTCGTCAACAAGCGATCGGAGCTGCGCCTCCTCGAAGACATAGCCTGCCGGCGCTCCGTTCCCCGTGGGCTTGCCGGTGTGCTTCGGTACCGTCACCAGCAGCAGTACCAGCGGACGGCCAGATGCCGAGATGCTCGCGTCCTCGCCGGGTTCCAGATAGACGCCGGAGCGTCGCGACGCCCGGCGTTCGGTTGTGCGTCCGGCTATCGTGTGCGTGACGTGGGCATCGTGTCCTTCCAGGATGTACGCGACCCGGGTCTTCTCGTCGCGGCCAAGTCGCCAGGCCTTTCCCGGATTCACTTCCACGATATCGACCTGAACTCTGGTCCCGTCGTCAGCCGGCGTGAGGGCGTGGCGTACGGATCCTTCGGCGAGCGGGAGACGGGGTTTGCCGTTGACGTCGATCACTCTAATCATGTTCATCTCGCCTTCCAGAGCTGCCGGCTCGCCAGGCGCGCGCCTTCCGCCAGCGCCTCGAGCTTCGCCCACATCACCGTGGGGTGCACGCGCCGGTTCAGCTCTTCCTGCGCGAAGCCGCAGTCGGTGCCGGCGATCACGTTCTCGCGGCCGACGCACGAGGCAAACCGCGCCAGCCGCTCCGCGATGAGCTCCGGGTGTTCCACCACGTTGGTGCCGTGACTGACGACGCCGGGCACGAGGATCTTGCCCGGCGGCAGCGCGACGTCCCGCCACACCGTCCATTCGTGCTCGTGGCGCGGATTGGCCGATTCAATCAGGTACGCGCCCGCCTTGACCTTCAGGACGAGGTCGACGATCTTCCGGAGCGGCACGTCGGTCGTGTGCGGTCCGGGCCAGCTCCCCCAGCAGACGTGATAGCGGATGCGATCTTCAGGCAGCCCCTCGAGCGCGTGGTTGAGGATCTCAACGTGCCGGGCGAGCCACCGGGAGTACTCCTCGAAGGTCGCGGGAGGCACCATCCGATCGTAGGTCACCGCCGCCCGCGCGTCGTCCACCTGCAGCAGGAACCCGGCGTCGATGATCGCGCGGTACTCGGTTCGCAGCGCCTCGGCGAGGGCGACGACCAGGTCGTCATCGGTCTTGTAGTGCTCGTTCCTGCGATCGGGAATCGCGCTTGACGGCGCGGCGACCGGAAGGAAAGCCTCGTCGATGCCGGCGGCTTTCGTCGCCGCCTTCAGGTTGTCGATATCGCGCTGCAGCTCGAAGAGGCCGTTGTACGTGATGTCGCCGACGCAGACCGCGTCGAAGCGGGTGACGTTCGACCAGTCGGTGCCGTCGCCGCGCCCTTCGAGCTCGTTGTAGAACTCGTGGAACTTCGCACGGTCGGCGCCGCGGGCAAACGGGTTGACGCCTGTGACCTCGCGCATTTCGAAGCCGCTCAGCCGCTTCAGCACGTAGAGCGACCAGCTCGTGGACTTGCCGAACTCGCCGTCGTTCGGGATGTCGATGCCCGCCGCGGCCTGCCGCGCGACGACGTCGCGAACCGACGCCGTCAGCGTTCGTTCGAACGCCTGCTGGTCGATCGCCTCGCCTTTCTGGCGCGCGCGCGCGAATTCGAGAAGCTGGGGTGGCCGAACGAGGCTGCCGGTGTGGGTGGTGAGGATGCGATCGAGGCTGCGCTTCATGGGGTCCCCGGCCCGGGATCTTACTCCTTACGTTCGCTCGCGCACCATCCGCATCAGCTCCATCGGGAGCGGGAAGATGATCGTCGAATTCTGTTCGGAGGCGATCTCGGTGAGCGTCTGCAGGTAGCGCAGCGTGATGGCCGCGGGTTCGCGGTCGATGATGGCGGCCGCCTGCGCCAGCTTCTCGGAGGCAATGAGCTCGCCCTCCGCGTGGATGATCTTGGCGCGCTTCTCGCGCTCGGCCTCCGCCTGGCGCGCCATCGCGCGCTGCATGTCCTGCGGCAGGTCGACATGCTTGACCTCCACCGCCGACACCTTGATCCCCCAGGGATCGGTCTGATGGTCGAGAATCTCCTGCAGCCGCTGATTGAGGCGATCCCGCTCCGCCAGCAGGTCATCCAGCTCCGCCTGTCCGAGCACGCTCCGGAGCGTGGTCTGCGCCAGCTGCGACGTGGCGTACATGTAGTTCTCGACCTCGACGACCGCGCGCCGCGGGTCGATCACGCGGAAATAGACCACCGCGTTCACCTTCACCGACACGTTGTCCCGCGTGATGATGTCCTGCGGCGGCACGTCGTGCACGACCGTGCGCAGGCTGATGCGCACGATCCGGTCGATGGGGCGGAAGATGAGCACGACGCCCGGCCCCTTCGGCTGGGGTAAGAGTTTGCCGAGGCGGAAGATCACGGCCCGCTCGTACTCGTTCAGGATCTGAATCGAGCTGATGACGTACAGCACGACGACGGCGAGGACGATGAGCGTGGGAGAAATCGTCAGACCTTCCATGCGTGTTCTCCTTCTGGCGGCGATCCGGCCGCTTCCACCACGAGGGTCAATCCGTTGACCTCGACGACGCGCACCTGGGCGCCGGCGGGCAGCGGGTCGCGGCTGCGCGCGTTCCAGATTTCGCCGTGGACGTCGACGTGTCCCGGCGCATCGGCGGCGAGCCGGTCGCGCACGCGCCCTTCGGCCCCGATCAACCCCTCCACGCCGGTCGCGGGCGGCTGGGCCCGCGCCTTGAGGGCCAGCCGGCCGAGAAACAGCACGATCGCCGCGACGGCGAGCACGACGGGTACGATGATCCCGAGGCTCACGGCAATGCCGGGAGTGGCCCTCGTCATCATGATGGAGCCGACGAGCAGGCTCACCGTGCCGCCGATGCCGAGAATCCCGAAGCTCGGGATCTTCAGCTCGAGGATGAGCAGTCCGAGACCGAACAGGATGAGCAGCAGACCGGTCGTGTTGACCGGCAGGATCTGCAGCGCGAAGAAGGCGAGCAGCAGCGACAGGCCGCCCACCACGCCCGGGACGACGGCGCCCGGGTTCCACAGCTCGATCGTCAGGCCCAGCATCCCGAGCGTCATGAGCAGGTAGGCGACCTGCGGGTGCGCGATGGCGCTCAGGAACTGCTGCCGTCTCGTCATCGCCACGCGGACGACGTCGGCATTGGTGGTGTCGAGCGTGGTGGAGCGGCCGTCGAAGCGCTTCACGGTACGGCCGTCGAGCTGGCGGAGCAGGTCGTCGAGATCGGCGGCGTGAAAGTCGATGAGCGGCGGCGACGCTTCCAGCGCTTCGCGGTCGGTGAACGCGCGGCTCTCCAGGACGGCATCGGCCGAGAGCGGCACGCTGCGCCCGCGCGCTTCGGCCAGCGACCGGACGTACGCCGCGGTGTCGGAGGCGGCTTTCTTCGACATCGTCTCGTCCATCGTCTCGCCCGAGCCCGACACCGGATGTGCGGCGCCGATGTGGGTGCCGGGCGCCATCACCGCCACGTCGGCGGCGATCGTGAGGAGGAAGCCGGCCGATGCGGCGCGGGCGCCCGACGGCCCGACGAACACCACGACCGGCGCGCGCGACGTGATCATCCGCGAGACGATGGCGCGGGTGGAGTCGAGCAGGCCGCCGGGCGTCCGGAGGATGAAGACGACGACTTCGGCGCCGGACGTGTCGGCCTGATCGATCGTGTCGATCAGGTATTCGGCCGAGACGGGATGGATGATGCCGTCGAACTCGGCGACGACCACGCGCGGCCGCTCCGCCGCTGTCTGTGTCCACCCGATGGCACCGGCAGAGGCCAGGAGGGTGGCCGCGAGCGCCACGACGCGCGTGCACGCCATGACTCGGATTGTACCGCGTTAGACTCAGGGTCATGCGGCGGCTTGTCCTCGTGGTGCTGCTCGTGTCGGCCTGCGCCGCCGCGAGCCGGGCGTTCCAGACCACTGGTGGTGCGGCGCAGCCACAGCCGACCGTCATCCTCCTCTCGATCGACGGCTGGCGGTGGGACTACGACACCAGGGCGCCCGCCCCCAACCTGCGCAGCCTGATGGCGCGCGGCGTGCGCGCCGAGAACCTCATTCCGAGCTTCCCGTCGAAGACGTTCCCCAACCACTACACCATCGTCACCGGTCTCTATCCCGGGCACCATGGGATCGTCGCCAACGCCATCAAGGACCCCGCGACGGGGCGGCTCTTCGCCATGTCGAGGACCGCCGAGGTGCGCGATCCGATGTGGTGGGGCGGCGAGCCGATCTGGGTCACCGCGCAGCGCGCCGGGCAGTCCGCCGCCGCCATGTTCTGGCCGGGATCGGAAGCGCCCATTCACGGCATGCTGCCGCGGTACTGGAAGGCCTACGACGAAGACTATCCGCCAGCCGATCGCGTGGACCAGGTGCTCGCGTGGCTCGACCTGCCCGCGGAGCGCCGGCCGACGCTCGTGACGCTCTATTTCTCCGACGTCGACGGCGCCGGACACCGCGGAGGACCCGATTCCAGCGACGTCCGCGACGCGATCGTCAGGGTCGACGGCTATGTTGGACGTCTGCTGCGCGGCCTGGAGCGCCGCGGGCTGCAGGACGCGGTCAATCTCGTCGTCGTGTCGGACCATGGCATGGCGAACGTGAGCCGCGATCGGGTCGTGGTGCTCGACGATTACGTGTCGCTCGACGACGACGAAGTAGTCGATATCAACCCGACGTTGGGAGTTGTTCCCAGCGCGGGCAGAGAGGAGCCGGTGTTCCGCGCGCTGGCGAACGCTCATCCACGCCTCACGGTGTACCGGCGCGCCGAGACACCCCTGCAGTGGCGCTACCGCGATCATCCGCGAATTCCGCCGATCGTCGGCGTCATGGACGAGGGGTGGCAAATCGTGCGGCGCGGCACGGCGGCCGCCGTGGCGGCCGGGCGGCTCCGTCCCCCGGGCGGCCAGCACGGCTACGATCCGGCGCTGATGTCGATGCGCGGAATCTTCGTCGCCGCCGGCCCGGCGTTCCGGACTGGCGCCACGGTCCCGGCGTTCGAGAACGTCCAGATCTACAACGTGCTGGCGCAGGTGCTCCACGTCACGCCGGCCGCCAACGACGGCGGCACCGACGTCGCACGCATGCTCCTGAAGCAGCGCGATTGATTCGGGCAGGCACGCCAGGGCTGTAAAGCGATCGCGCAGTGAGCTCGGCGTGTCTCAGGCCGGCCGCCCTGTCGAGCAGCTGCAGCGATGCCGGCAGACTCACGGGAAACCGCCACTCGTCGGCGCGGCCCCCGAGCGACCGGAACCGCTCGTCGGCGGCCCGCCACCACGGCACAGGTCGCAGCGCGATCGGTTCGATGATGAGGATGCGGGCGCCGCGGCCGGCGGCCTCGAGCAGGCGCTCCTCGACGCGACCGCGCGTCTCGGCGGACAATTCGTTCAGAACGAAGGCGGCAATGACGGCCGACCTCGCAGGGAGCGGCGGCAACCGTGCGATGTCACCCTGGCGCGCGCGTCCATCCAGGCCGAGCTCGCGGTAGGTCCACCGCGCCTCGGCCGCGGCCCAGGGGTGGCGGTCGATGCCGGTGACCGGCACTCCGCCCGCCGCCAGCGCCCAGGCGGCGCCCGCAGCGCCGGTGCCGCAGCCGATGTCGAGAATCGAGGCGGGCGCGGGAACACCGGCGGCCAGCGCGCGCACGATCAGATCCGTGACGAGGAAGTGCAGCGGCGCGTAGTACAGGGCGAACGCGGCGCGCTTGCCGGCGCTGTCCAGCGCGCCGCGAAGGCCGGTGTCGCGGCGTTCGACATAGGCGGAGGACAGCGCGCGAAGGGCGCGCGTCACTTCCGACAGGCGCAGATCGGCGAGGTGCCGCCGCTCGAGCGCCGTCAGCCAGCTCCTGAATGGCGCAGAATCGATGGTCACGTGTGACGGGCTACTTCGGCTCCTCGCACGGCGTGCCGCTCAGCGTGGCGAGCAGAATGAGCGGCCGCCGCCCGCGCCGCGCGATGGCGTGGCCCGTCGCGCGCGGACTCGAGTCGTACGTGCCCGCGGCGATCGGTGTGTCGCGCCCGTCGACGCGCACGGCCCCTTCACCGGCGATGCCGTAGTAGGTCGCCTCCGCCGCGTCGTAGAGCCGCTCCGGCTGATCCTGGTTGAGCTGCACCAGCGAGGTCCGCGTGTTGCCGCTGCACGAGACGAGTGAATCGCGCCGTGGCTGGCTGCCGCCGATCAGTTCCTTCTCGATCATCCCCCCGATCGACAGCGTGCGCGGCTCGCCCGCCGGCCCGACGGCCGGCGCGGCTGGGGCTGGCGGAGGAGGCGGCGGCGGGGTCGGCGGGGGCGGCGGCGGGGGAGGAGGCGCGGGCGACAGCACGACGTCAACCTCGGTCACCTGCCCGGCGCGCAGCGTGACTTCTCTCTCGAAGGTCAACACGGTTTCGGCGCTGAACCGCAGGCGGTAGGTGCCGGCCTGCATGCCGGGGAAGTTCACCTGCCCGCTCGCGTTCGTCTGCCCGCTCCGGTCGGACAGGCCGATGACTTCCACGCGGATGCCGGCCAGCGTCGCGCCCTCCGGACTGGTCACGGTAAGGGCCATGCCGGCACGGGCGGGCACGGGGGCGGCGGCGGGGGGCCGGCGCGCCGGCGGCGCCGGGGCGGGCTGCCCCGGCGTGGGCTGTACGGGCGCAGGTTGTGCGGGCCTGGGCGCGGGCGCGACCGGCGGCGTCTGGGCCGACGCCGCCGAGGCCGCGAGCAGCAGACCGACCACGATCACAGCGCGCATCCGGCGAGTATAATCGTCACCGGCCGCCAGGGGTATCCCGTGAGGGATTGAGACAAACTCTTGGAACCTGATCCGGTTGAAACCGGCGGAGGGAGCGCGGCGATCCCCAGGATCCCGCCTTCAGTCAGATGATTGATTTCGATGCTGCTTTTCCGAACTCCCGCAAGGTATACGAAATCCGCGACGTTGCGCTGACGCCCGGCGGTCCGACCGCGGCGGTGCAGGTGCCGATGCGCGAGGTCGCGCTCGGCGGAGGCGAGCCGCCGGTCCGGCTGTACGACACGAGCGGGCCGCGCGGCCACGGCGTGCAGACCGGCCTACCGAAGCTCCGCGAGCCCTGGGTCGAGGCGCGGCGCCGGACGGGCGTGGTCGGGACGCAGCTCCATTACGCCCGGCGCGGCGAGACGACGCCCGAGATGGAGTTCATCGCCGTGCGCGAGGGACTGCCGCCCGAGTTCGTGCGCGCCGAGGTGGCCCGCGGCCGCGCCATCATCCCGGCCAACATCCGGCATCTC
>JACQZV010000071.1 GCA_016213695.1 Acidobacteriota bacterium
CCATCACTTCGAGGATCACGTCCGGCGCGCGCGTGATGAGCGTCTCGTGCGACGGTTGAACCGATTCGTGTTCGATATCGGCAAAGACGTTCTCGCCGCCCGCGATCTCGAGGATCTCGTGTAAAAATCCGGCGCCGCCGCTGACGTAGATCTGCTGCAGCGATTGCGGCTGGCGCCCGAAGACGAGCAGGACGCGCGGTCGCGGACGGCCTCGCACGCGCGCACGCACGGCATCCAGCCGTCCGCGGATGTCCCTGGCGGCGCGCTCGGCGTCGGCCGCGTGGCCCGTGGCGGCGCCAAGCGCACGTATTGTCTGCAGCAGCGCCTCGATGCCGCCGTGCCGGTAGCTGAACGTCCGGATCCGCGCCTGCCCGAGCTGCGCCTCCAGCGCGCCCTGCGATCCGTAAGTGATGACGAGAGTCGGCCGGAGCATCAGGATGCGTTCGACGTCGGGATCGAGCAGCGCGCCGACCCGCGGGAGCGCCTTCACCTCCGGCGGGAAGTCGTCATAGCTGCTCACGGCCACCACCTGCGGGCCGGCCCCGATGGCGAAGAGCATCTCCGTCAGCGCGGGGACGAGCGAGATGATGCGCGGCGTGGCCTCGTCGGCGGGTCTGCTCGCGAGGGCAGGCCCCGCGTGCGAGACCCGCCCTGCGTACTGACGCGCTCCCGCGGCCGCGCCCGCCAGGAGAAGCGCGGCGACCAGAGCAAGCCTCAGGCTTTTCTGACGAGCAGCCACAGGAAGAACGGGCCTCCGAGCATGGCGGTCACGATGCCGACCGGCACTTCGACCGGGGCGAGCACCGTCCGCGCCAGCAGATCGCAGCCAACGAGGAATGCGGCGCCAAACAGAGCCGACGCCGGCAGTGAGACGCGGTGATCGACGCCGGTCAGCAGTCTGACCAGGTGCGGCACGACGATCCCGATGAACCCGATCGGTCCGGCCAGCGCCACCGCCGCGCTCGTCGCGAGCGCCGCGCCGACAAAGGCCAGGCGCTGGGTGCGGGCGACATCCACCCCGCGCGTCGCCGCCACATCGGCGCCGACGCTCAGCAGGTTCAGCGACGAGGGGAGTACGGCGAACATCGCGAACGCGGCCAGGATCAGCGGCAGCACGCCGGCGATGGGCGCGAATCCGCCGATGTCGAGGTCGCCCATCAACCACCGCACGGTTCGGTACGTCTCGGCGAAGTCGGCCGTGTACTGCACGAAGAGGATGAGCGCGGAGAAGAACGAATTGAGCGTGACGCCGGCCAGCAGCAGCACGGAGGTCGACATGGGGCGTCCCGGTTTGGTCGCCAGCGCATAGACGATGGCGGAGGCGCCGATGGCGCCGGCCAGGCTGGCGAGCGGCACCGGAGAGAACGGTCCGAGCGTGATGGCGGCGCCGAACGAGATGGCGAGCATCGCGCCCAGCGCGGCGCCGGCCGAGACGCCGAGCGTGAACGGCGTCGCGAGCGGGTTCCTGAGCAGCGCCTGCAGCACCACTCCGGCCGACGCGAGCGCCGCGCCGACCACCGCGCCGGCCAGCACGCGCGGCATGCGGGCGACGAAGAAGATCTGCGCGTCGACGTTGTCCGCGAAGGGAATCGACCGGTCGAACACGCGCGACAGGCTGATCGAAGTGCTGCCGACCAGCGGCGCCAGCAGGCAAGCCGCCGCGGCGACGGCCCCGTACGCCACGAGCGTCACTGCCATCCGCATCCGGATCTGGCTGGGTCGTGGCGCCGCGTGCAACAGGGCGGACTCGGCCATCGTCACGGCACGCGCCTGATTGGCACCACGGTCAGGTGGCCCGAGGCCTCGTGAAAGTGGACATCCGCGTCGACGTTGTAGAGCTGGCGGACGTGCGCGCCGGTCAGCACGTCGCGTGTGGCGCCCTGCGCGAGCACGCGACCGTCGCGCATCAGCACGAGTGCGTCGCAGAGCGACGCCGCCAGGTTCAGGTCGTGCGTGGCCAGTACCATGGTCACGCCCCGCTCGCGGTTGAGCCGCGCCAGCAGGCCGGCCACCTCGAGCTGGTACCCGAGATCGAGCGATGCAGTCGGCTCGTCGAGCAGCAGCACGTCGGGCTGCTGCGCCAGCGCGCTGGCGATGACCACGCGCTGTTTCTCGCCGCCGCTGAGCGTCATGTACGGGCGCTGCGCGAGGTGCCCGGTTCCGGTGGCCGCCAGCGCGTCGTACGCGATCGAATAGTCGTCCGGTCCTTCGAGCCGGAAGGCGCCGAGATGCGGATGCCGTCCCATCAGGACCATTTCGAGCGCGGAGTAATCGAATGCGGGGTGTGTTTCCTGCGGCACGAGCGCCAGCCGCCGCGCGAGCTGCCGCCGCGACATCGCGGCGATCGCCGCGCCGTCCAGCGTGATGACGCCGCGCGCCGGCTGCAGCACGCCCGCGAGCAGCTTGAGCAGCGTGGTCTTGCCGCAGCCATTCGGCCCGAGCAGGCCGGTCAGCGATCCGCGGCGGATCGCGAGCGACAGCCCGGCAAGGGAAAACGCCCCGCGCCCCGGCGGGCTGTCATAGCCGAAGGAAATCTGCTCGAGGTGAATGAACATCGTCTCCGCCCGGCGTCCTTCGCGCCGGAACTCGTGGCCTGAGCACCCTGACGATCGGGCGCGGCACACGAGGGAAGAAGACAGCGCCGGGAGCAGGTATCCTGACTCGCCCGCCTCCGCCCCTTCGGGCTTCGGCGTGGCTTACAGTGGCGGGACCGTGTGGGCTTCGCACCCACTTCCCCTGATCGCCCGGACCGGTGTCGATTGTGGCCGGGAGTATAGCATGGGTAGAATCGCTGAGGGTTTGCGTGCACACACGAATCCGCGCGGCCGGGCTGGCCGACATCGACGAGAAACTTCGCGCCGGCGAGCGCCTCGGCTTCGACGAGGGCGTGCGGCTGTTCGTGTGTCCCGATCTGCTGGCGGTCGGCTGGCTCGCAAACCGCGAGCGCGAAAAGCGCCACGGCGGCCGGACGTATTTCAACTACAACCTCCGCCTGGAGCCGACCAACGTCTGCGTCGCCAGCTGCCTGTTCTGCTCGTTCGCGCGGCTCAAACCGACCGACGCCGCCGCCTACACCATGTCGCTCGAGCGGGCGTGGGACAAGCTGCGGCAGCGCGCTGATCAGCCGCTCACCGAGATTCACATCGTCAACGGCCTGAATCCGGATCTGCCGTTCAGTTACTACACGGACCTGCTGCGCGGCTTCAAGCGCATACGCCCCGGCATCCACCTGAAGTGCTTCACGGCCGTCGAGATCGCCTTCTTCGCCGATCTCTACCGCATGACCGACGGGCAGGTGCTTCGCGAGCTGATGGACGCGGGCCTCGATTCGCTGCCCGGCGGCGGCGCCGAGATCTTCGCCGAGCGCGTGCGCCGGAAAATCTGCCACGACAAGTGCGATGCTGATCGCTACCTGTCGATTCACCGCACCGCGCACGGCCTGGGCATGCGGACCAACGTGACGATGCTGTACGGGCATATCGAGACGGTGGAGGAGCGGATCGACCACATGCTGCGCGTGCGGGCGCTGCAGGACGAGACCGGCGGCTTTCAGGCGTTCATCCCGCTGGCGTTTCACCCCGACAACAACCAGATGCGGAAGCTGCCGGCGCCGGGCGCGGTCGACACGCTGAAAGTGCACGCGGTCGCCCGGCTCATGCTGGACAACGTGCCGCACGTCAAGGCGTTCTGGATCGCGACCGGGGTCGAAGTGGCGCAGACGGCGCTCTGGTTTGGCGTGGACGACCTCGACGGCACCGTGCAGGAGGAGAAGATTTACCACATGGCCGGATCGCCGACCCCTGAGGGGCTGACGATGGCCCAGCTGTCGCAGCTGGTCCGGTCGGCCGGCCGGGAGCCGTTCGAGCGGGACACGTTCTACAACGTCAAAGAGGCCGTTCCCGCGTGCTGATATAATTTCTCCGGGTCCAGATTCCGCGGGGCGATAGCCCAATGCGGGGTCTGGCCTTTTTCACGTTCAAAGATTGCGAAACTTTTCACAAAGTACCGGGATTATGCCGTCGATGTCCTCCGTCATTCCGCTGCTCACCGAGTTCGAAAAGGAACGCATCGGCGAGCGCCAGCCGCTCCCGGAGCGATACCTGGGGCTGACCGACGCCGTGATGGATGCGCGAATCGCGGCTGCGCGCGCGACGCTCGGCAGCCGGCTGGTGATTCTCGGCCATCACTACCAGCGCGATGAAGTCATCAAGTTCGCCGACTACACCGGCGATTCGTTCCGGCTCGCCAGCCAGATCGCCAGGCGCCCCGAGGCCGACTACATCGTCTTCTGCGGCGTCCACTTCATGGCGGAAAGCGCCGACGTGCTGGCGGCCCCGCATCAGCAGGTGATTCTTCCCGACCTGGCCGCCGGCTGCTCCATGGCTGACATGGCGGCGCCCGACCAGCTCGACGTGTGCTGGGAAGAGCTCGCGCAGATGGGGGGTGGCCCTGAGGGCTCCGGGCGGGCCGGCATCGTGCCGGTGACCTACATCAACTCGGCCGCATCGATTAAGGCGTTCGTCGGCGAGCACGGCGGCACCGTGTGCACATCGTCAAACACCGCGGCCGCGCTGAGGTGGGCGTTTGGCCGCGGTGACAAGGTGCTCTTCCTGCCCGACCAGCATCTGGGCCGCAATACCGCGTACCGGATCGGCATCCCGCTCTCGGACATGGTGGTCTGGGACCCCGATGAAATCTGCGGAGGGCTCGACCCGGATCAGGTGGCGCGGGCGCGCGTGATTCTGTGGAAAGGGCACTGCTCGGTCCACACCCGTTTCACCGTGCAGCAGATTGCGGCCGTCCGCCGGCAGCATCCGGGTATCCGCGTGATCGTGCATCCCGAAGTGCCGTGGGACGTCGTACAGGCGGCCGACGACAGCGGGAGCACCGAACACATCATCCGGACGGTGTCGAACAGTCCGGAGGGTTCGGTCTGGGCGGTTGGGACCGAAGTGCACCTGGTCAATCGCCTTGCCGCCGCGCTGGCGCCCCGGCGCACCGTCATCTCCCTCGACCGGTTCGGCTGCCTCTGCTCGACCATGTTCCGCGTGTCGCCGAACCACCTGCTGTGGGTGCTGGAAGGGCTGGTCGAGGGTCGTGTTCACAATCGGATCGTCGTGCCTGACGAGCAGAAGCACTGGACAAAAGTGGCACTCGATCGGATGTTGTCGATTCAGTAACATTCCTCCGAGGAGGATTCATGGCGCACGAGCTTCCGAGACTCCCGTACGATTTCGCCGCTCTCGAGCCGCACATCGACGCGCAGACGATGCAGATTCACCACGGGAAGCATCACCAGGCGTACGTCACCAACCTGAACGCCGCACTGGACAAGCATCCCGAGCTGCACTCGAAGAGCGTCGAGGATCTGTGCCGCGGCATCGCGAGCGTGCCCGAGGACATCAGAACGGCCGTCCGCAACAACGGCGGCGGGCACTGGAACCATTCCCGCTTCTGGACCTGGATGGCGCCGAGCGCGGGCGGACCGCCCACCGGCAGGATCGCCGACGCCATCAGCGGGTCGTTCGGCAGCTTCGACGCGTTCAAGGATCAGTTCGCGAAGGCCGGCGTCGGCCGGTTCGGCAGCGGCTGGGCGTGGGTGGTCAAAGAAGGCAGCACGCTGGCGATTGTCAGCACCCCGAACCAGGACAACCCGCTCATGGACGGCAAGACGCCGGTGTTCGGCCTCGACGTCTGGGAGCACGCGTACTACCTGAAGTACCAGAACCGCCGGCCCGACTACATCGGGGCGTGGTGGAACGTGGTGAACTGGGCGGAGATTAACAAGGGACTCTGAGCCGGGTCTGCCACGCCCTGGATCGTCCGCGCGGCGAGACCCGGCCTGCGATGGCGTACGCAGGGCGGGTGCCGTTCAGCGCGTCCCTGGCACCCGCGGCACGTCCGACAGCGCCCACGCCGTCAGCGTGGTGCCTGCCGGCACGAGCACCTGCTGGCGGCCGTCGAGCATGTAGGTGATGGCCGACGTGCCGTGCAGCGCCGATCCCATCTGGAACCGCCACAGGAACTTGCCGGTGCGCGCGTCGATTGCGAGGAAGTTCCCCTCGGCATCGCCGCTGAAGATCACCCCGGACGCCGTCGAGAGCAGGCCGGAGGTTGACGGAGAGATGTACTCGAACTCCCAGCGCCGCTCGCCGGTGGTCGGATCGAGCGCGCGCAACGCGCCGTAGGCGCGCATGCCGGGCCCTCTGGCCCGCTGGCCGGCGCCGCCCGTGTAGCGCTCGCCGGGCACGTACTCCTGTTTCCAGGCGTAGTAGGTGGCGCACACTTCCCGCGCGTTGACGAGGAACAGCCGCTGCGATGGGTCATAGGACGGCGGCCAGAAGTTGGTCGCGCCTGTCACGTCGGGACACGTCAACTGGCCTTTCTCATCAGGCACATAGCCGGGCAGGATGACGGGGCGTCCATCGGGCCCGATTTCCTTGGCCCAGGTCGTCACCACGAACGGCTTGCCGACAATCAGCTTCCCGTTGGTGCGATCCAGCGTGTAGAAGAAGCCGTTCCGGTTGGCCAGCATCACCACCTTGCGCGGCTGACCGGCAATCGTGAGGTCGGCGAGGATCGGCACTTGCGTGGCGTCCCAGTCGTGCAGGTCGTGCGGTGTGAACTGGTAGTGCCACCGGAGCTTGCCCGTCTCGGTGTCCAGCGCGACGATCGAATCGCTGTACAGGTTGTCGCCCTTCCGGCTGTCGCTGTGATAGTCGGGCCCCGGATTCCCGATGCCGTAGTAGACCATGCCGAGGTCGGGGTCGTAGGCGCCGGTCACCCAGATGCTCGCGCCGCCGCGCTCCCACGAGTCGCCGGCCCACGTGTCGTTGCCCGGCTCGCCCGGTCCCGGGATGGTATAGAAGCGCCACGCTTCCTTGCCCGTCCGCGCGTCGAAGGCGGCGATGAAGCCGCGAATGCCGTACTCGCCTCCCGCAACGCCGACGATCACCTTGTCCTTGACCACGAGCGGCGCAATCGTCGAGGCGTACCCCTTCGAGTAGTCCGCCATCGTCGTGTCCCAGACGACGTTGCCGGTCTTCATGTCGAGCGCCAGCAGATGCGCGTCGAGCGTCGTCATGAACAGGCGATCGCCCAGCACCCCGAATCCCTTGTTCACGAGACCGCAGCAGGCCGTCAGGCCGCCGGTCGGCGGCAGCTCGCGCTTGTAGCGCCAGATCTCGCGGCCGGTCCGCGCGTCGATCGCCCACGCGAGATTGAGCGGCCCCGTCACGTACAGCACGTTGTCGCGCAGGAGCGGCGTCGTCTCGAATCGGCCCGGCGTGTCGGTCTGGAACACCCACTGCGGCACGAGGCGGTTGACGTTCTCCGGCGTGATCTGCGTGAGCGGGCTGTGGCGGTGGTTGCCGTAGTCGCCGCCGAAGGTCAGCCAGCGCGAGCCGTCCGCCTTGAGCCCGTCGAGCAGTTCCTGGGCGCTGACGAGCGGCGGTGGGGCGTTCTGGGCGGCGAGCGTCGCGGCGAAGACCGCGGCCGCGAGGGCCACGAGCGCAAGACGGGCGGACGATCGTCGAAACATGGGAGCTCCTCTACCGGTTGCCGGCCGCCGGCGCAGCGGTCGTGCCCTGGAGGCTTTCCAGGTACGTGAGCAGGTCGTCGAGCTGGGCGTCGGTCAACTTGTCGCCGCCAAACGCCGGCATGGCCGACTTCTTTTCATTGGTCACCGCGCGCATGTCTTCACGCAGGTAGCCCTGGATGCGCTCGCGCGTGTCCATGATCTGCACGGAGAACAGATCCTCGTTCTTCTTGACGCCGCGGATCTCCTGCCCGTTCGGGGCAGTCAGCGTCACCGGCTCGAAGCCGGTCCTGAAGTCGTCCATGGTGCCGCGGATCTGACGGGCCATCGCGGCGCGCGCGCGCGCCACGCCGATGCGCGACAGGTCGGGTCCCAGACGGCCGCCTTTTTCGCCTATGCGGTGACACCCGACGCAGTTAGTGGCAAAGACGCCTTCGCCTGCGGTTGCATTGCCGCTCGACGGCCCTGCGGCCGTGGCCGGCGCCATCGTCTTCAGGTAGGCAAGGATCCGCCAGATGTCCATATCGGAGGTCCGCGGCGCCGGGTGTGCCGGCATTTCCGTGCTCGGCACGCCGTTGCGGATGGTGCTGAAGAGCGCGGCGTCCGTGCGGCCCCTGACCCATACCTGCGTGATATCGGGGCCGCGGATGCCCCGGGCATCCATGCCGTGGCAGTCGGCGCAGCGGACGCGATAGGCGCCCATGCCGGCCGTGATCGCCTCGCTATTGCCCTCGAGCGGGTTCTTGCCTGGGAGATCGGCGGGAATCTTCACGAAGACGTCCTGGGCCACGAGCTCGGCGGCGCCAAGGACGAGGACGGCGGCGGCCAGGTAGATCCACTTCATAACGGGGCGGATTATAGCGCGCCACGGTCCGGGACGTGTTCGTGCGGGAGGGCCAGCGCCAGCGCGGCGGCGGCCACGAGCGAGGCGGCAATCACCAGCATGCCGCCGGCAAAACTGCGCGTCATCTCGCGCGCAAGGCCGACAAGCGAAGGGCCGACGAACCCACCCACGTTGCCCACCGAGTTGATGAGCGCCAGACCCGCTGCGGCGCCCCGTCCGCTCAGCACGCTCATCGGCAGCGCCCACGACGGCCCGAGCGCCGACCAGATGCCGATGGCCGCGCAGGAGAGCAGGACGAGGCCCGGCACCGGGCTGCTCACGGCCGCGGTCCCGAGCATCGCGGCGGCGCCGAACGCGGCGGGCGCGGCCACGTGCCACCGCCGCTCGCCGGTGGCGTCAGAGTGCTTCGCCACCGGCACCATGCAGACGGCCGCGAGCAGGTACGGGATGGCCGACACGAGGCCGACACCAACATCACCGAGTCCCGACAGGTTGCGGACGATCTGCGGCAGCCAGAACGCCACGCCGTACATCGCGGTGACGAGGAGGAAATACAGGACGCCCAGCGCCCAGACGCGCCCGCTGGCCAGCACGCCCCGGACGCTCGGGCACCCGGTCGTCCCTTCCAGCTCGCGCTCGCGGCCGAGCCGCGCGACGAGCCACTCCCGTTCGGCCGGCGGCAGCCAGCCGGCGGTCTCCGGACCTTCCGTGAGGTAGAACCACACCACGACGCCGAGCAGCGCGGCCGGCAGTCCCTCGAGCAGGAACAGCCATTGCCATCCAGCGAGCCCGCCCGTGCCCTGCAGCTGCAGCAGGGCGCCCGACACGGGTCCGCCGATGAGACCGGCGATCGCGGTGGCGGTCATGAACAGCGCCACGGCATGGGCGCGCTCGCGCGCCGGAAACCAGCGCGTCAGGTAGAGGAGCATGCCGGGAAAGAAACCGGCTTCGGCGACGCCCAGCAGGAAGCGCATGGCGTAGAACGCCGGCGCAGTCCGCACGAACATCATGCTCGCGGACACCGCGCCCCACGTGATCATGATTCGCGCGATCCACCGGCGCGCGCCGACGCGGTGCAGGACGAGGTTGCTCGGGACCTCGAACAGCACGTAGCCGATGAAGAAGACGCCGGCGCCGAGGCCGTACACGGCGTCGCCGAATCCGAGGTCGCGATTCATCTGGAGCGCGGCAAACCCGATGTTGATGCGGTCGAGGTAGGCGACGATGTAGAGCAGGAACATGAAGGGGATGAGCCGCCGGCGGACGATCGCTATCGTCCGCCCGCCGGTCTCCCCATCCATGGCGGGATGGCCGTGCAGGGCCGGCCCGCTCAGTGCGTGGTCGCGGCGGCGTCCGCGGCCGCCGGCTTGGCGACAGGCGGCTGCACCGCCGGAGCGGCCGGCTTGTGACCGGCAGGGGCCGGCATCCGCTCCTTCAGCAGCAGCGGGCCGTGCGCGAACAGGTCGTCCTTGGAGACCTTGCCCGCGTCGACGTCGACGAGCAGCGCGCGCTGCGCCTTGTACTCGCGGTTCTCGATGCCCGCCTTGCTCTGCAGCATGCGCCAGGCCTTGCGGCGCTCCACGCAGAAGAGCACGAGCTGGCGTGAGAGCGACCGGTACTCGGCGTCGCCGTTGGAGCCCTGGGTCTTGATGTAGACGCCGAAGTCGGGCACGTACGCGCGGTGGTCCTCGCGGAGGTAGCGGCGATAGACCACGTCCTGCTGCGTGATCCGGACCAGCATGTTCTCCAGCGGGACGAGCTTTGCCGCTTCCTCCTGCTTGACCTTCTTCAGGTGGTTGCGGAAACGCGCTTCGGTCGCGCACCAGTGAGCCACGGTGTAGCGGTAGGGCTCGTTGCTGCCCTTCAGCTTCGACTCGTACCAGTCCATCTCAATCGAGGGATTCCCCTTGAGGTCCAGGGCTTCCTGGTAGGTCTCGCCCAGCCGCGGATTGAAGACGAACTCCGGCGCGCCGCGCGAATCACGCACGCGCTGGGCCTGGGTGAGCGCCATGTCGTCGGGCACGCCATGCTCCGGCTGGCACGTCGTGAAGCACTGCAGGAACGCGGTGCCGCGGTACTCGAGACCGTCGAGGATCGATCGGTACAGCTTGGGGGCGTTGGCAATCGAGACCTGCGCGACAAACGGCGATCCGTGCCCCGCCAGGAACGTTTCGGCCACCGTCTTCTTCTCGTTGTTCTTGCCCTGCGTGGCCGCGCCGAAGACGTTCATGTCGTTGCCGCCCAGCATCGGCGTCGAGTCGGAGTTCTGGCCGCCGGTGTTGGAGTAGACCTGGGTATCCAGCATGACGGCCTTGATGTTCGGCCGGTTCTGCAGGATGACCTTCGACATGTTCTGGTAGCCGATGTCGCCCATGCCGCCGTCGCCGCCGACCACCCAGACCTTTGGCAGCTCGAGAATCTCCTGGTCGGTCATCAGCGCGTCGCTGAAGTGCACGTACTCGTAGTACTCGCGCGGGCTGATCACGCCGGTCTCCCGGTGCATCAGCGCATCGAAGAGCCGCTCGGGAATCACCGACCGCCGGCCGTGATCGACGATGAAGCTTTCGCCCATGAGCCAGCCGACGGTAATGCCGTCCTGGAAGAGCGAGTTCATCCACGGGTACGGGTGCGGATTGTTGGGGGGTGTCGAGCCGTAGACGGTGTTGCAGCCGGTGTGTGCCGCCATGGCCATCACCGACATGCCGTTGGCCAGGCGGCCGTCAATCGGCTGGAGGTTCTTGTGGTTGAACGCCTCCTGCCGCATGACCGCCGTGATCGCGTCAATGAGATCGCGATCGGAGATGGGACCATGCGCGGCCATGCGCGTCCGGGTGTCCTTGTCGTCCTCGCCGCCGAGCCCCATCAGCATGTGGGCGATGGCCTGGCGCAGCAGGTCGTATTCGTCCTTGTTGCGTTCTTTCAGCGCCGTCAGCCTCTGCACGCCGTCTTTGTCCAGCTCGTCCGCCTTCGCGCGGAGTCGGTCGGCCTTGGCGTGGTAGAGCGGGCGCATGTAGGCCTCGGTGACGGCGGCCACGGCGCGCAGGATGCTCTTCTCGCCGCAGCCGGCGCAGGCGCCGTCCCCGGAGACGAGCGCGTCGTAGTTGCGGCGCACCATCAGCATGTTGCGCAGCGTCGCCGTCTTGGAGTCCTGCGGCCGCGTGTCGTTGTAGAGGCCGAGGTACTTCTGCGGCGTGTCCGGCAGCAGGTCGAGGAACGCCGTGCCGCTCTCGTGCTCGGCGTTGACTTCCTCGGTCTCCTGCACCATCCGCAGCGCCTCGTGCTCGCCGCAGGCCGTGACGCAGGCCGCGCATCCCTTGCAGAGATCCGAGACGAAAATGGAGAAGATGCCGCCGCCGCCCGGCTTCTTCTTTTCCGGCGTGGCGAAGATCGCGTTGGCCTTCTGGTACGCCATCGGGATCTTGTCGAGCACGTTGAAGAGCTGCGTCTTGGCGGTGTCGGAGAAGCCGTTCACGTCGTTGGTGACCTGGCGGACGAAGGTCTGCAGCGGGGTCCCGCTGTTCTTCGCCACCGAGTCGCGCATGAGCTCGCGCGTCCGCTTGTCGATTTCCGGCACGAGCCCCAGCATCTTCTGGCGCTCCGAGGGATCCTCGACGTAGTTCGTGATGGCCGTGCGCAGAATCGTGTCGAAGTCCTGCGAGCAGTTGGGGAGCGCCGTGTCCGGACAGACCGCGATGCACTCCATGCACTGCGTGCAGTTCTCGGGAATATACAGGGGCGTTTCGCGGCGGGCGACGTACTTGGACGCGGTGTCGCCGCTGCCGGCGGCCATCACGCCCAGCGCCGCCAGCGGGGATGCCGGCTGGTCGTACCCGTAGGTCGAGCGGAACTCGGCGTCGAAGACCGCGACCCGCGTGAGCGGCGTGCGCTCCTGCTGTCCCTCGGGAATCGGGTGCGAGCGGCACCCCGACCCGCAGCCGTCGCCATTCCCGTTGCCGCCGATGACCGGCAGCAGCGCCTTGCCGCGCAGCGTCGACCGGTCCGGTGCCTCGAGCGCGCCGACGTTGATCTCGCGGACGAGCTCGAACCCCTTGGTCATGACCTCCATGTTCGACTTGACGACCCCGTCGCCCAGCCGGCCGAACTTCTTGACGTACTGCTTGTGCACCGCGTCGCGGAACTGTTCCTGCGTGATGCCGAAGTCCTGGAGCATCGGCGAGACGGCAAAGAACGCGCCGAGGAACGCGTTGCCCTGCATGCGCAGCTGGAGGTCGCCGCGGTCGGTCGCGTTGCGCGCAATCTGGAAGCCGGGCAGCGTGAACACGCGGATCTTCTTGTCGAGAATCTGCTTGCGCGCCCAGAGCGGCAGCCGTTCCCACGCCTGTTCGCCCTCTTCCTCCGACTCCCACACGAGCGACCCGCCTTCCGACATGCCGTCGAGCGGGTTGGTATGGGTAAACGCCTTCGGGTCGCAGCAGAGCACCACGTTCACGTGGCGGAGATCGCAGTTGACCCGAATCCGCTCGGGCGCGGCAATCATGAAG
>JACQZV010000002.1 GCA_016213695.1 Acidobacteriota bacterium
AGAAATCGTCCGGAGCCGATCGACAGGTCGATCGGATGCAGGATGGTGAGCGGACGGCCGCCGCTTTCGACCGTCTTCGAGACGCCGCGCAGCTCGATCATCGATCCCGGTCGAGCACCGGCTCGAGGGCGCGCCAGATGGTCCGTTCGACGATCCGGGCGCCGGCGGCGTTCGGATGGATGCCGTCGGCGTTGTTCAGCGCGGGATTGCCCGCCACCCCGTCGAGGAAGAACGGCACGAAGATCACGTCGCGCGCGTCGGCGAGATCGCGGAACGCCCGGCGGAACTCCGATGTGTAGGCCGGACCGTAGTTGGGCGGCGCCTCCATGCCGGTGAGGATCACCGTGATGCCTCGGCGCTTCGCCTCCGTGATGATCGTGTCGAGGTTCTGCTTCATCTGCGCCACAGGGAGCCCGCGGAGCCCGTCGTTGGCGCCCAGCTCGACCACGAGCACGTCCACGTCGCCGTCGAGCGACCAGTCGAACCGGCGCAGCCCCCCGGCGGAGGTGTCGCCCGACACGCCCGCGTTGATCACGTCGTAGCGGTAGCCTTCGGCGTCGAGCCGCGCCTGAATCAGCGAGGGCACCGCCTGCTCCCGCGCCAGGCCCAGGCCGGCGGTCAGACTGTCGCCGAGAAAGACGATCCGCGGGCGCGCCTGGCCGGCGGCCGGCCCCGCCGCCTGCTGCGCCAGCGGGTGCACCGGATCGCGCCGAGGCGCTTCCACCTGCGTGCACGCGGCCGCAACTGGCAGCAACACAAGTAGAGAGCGTAGGATCGGACTCATGCGCGTCAGCTTCATTGTAGCGCCCGTGACCGGCCCGTGACGTTTGCTCTGGACCCCGGACCTCTCGGTCCCGCGTTCGACCACGCCTGCCGCCGCCTCGAACAGGCCCGATTCTGCGATGCGCTCTGGTCGCGCCGCGCCGACCTCTGGTCCTCGGACCGCGAGGTCCAGCGACGGATCGCACGCCGCCTGGGATGGCTCGACGTCGTCGACGCCATGCGCGCGCACGTTCCACGACTGCGCGATCTCGGGCAGTCGGCCGCGCACGCGGGCTTCTCCGACGTCGTGCTGATCGGCATGGGCGGATCGAGCCTCGCCGGTGATGTGCTGCGCGCCTCTGTCGGCGCCGCGCCGGGCTTTCCCAGGTTCCAGGTACTCGACTCGGTGGACCCGGACGCGGTGCGGGCAGCCATGGCGCGCGCCGCGACGACGCTGTTCGTCCTGGCGAGCAAATCGGGATCGACCATCGAAGTGACCACGCTCGCCGCCGAAGCCGAGCGCCGCCTCGAGGACGCCGGGATCGCGAATGCGGGATCGCACCTGCTGGCGATCACCGACGACAACACGGAGCTGCACCGGCGCGCGATCGCGCGGCGCTTCCGCGGCGTGTTCGTCAACCCGTCCGACATCGGCGGACGCTTCTCCGCGCTGTCACTGTTCGGCCTCGTCCCGGCGGCGCTCATGGGCATCGACGTCGAGGCGCTCCTTGCCTCGGCGCAGGCGATGGCCGGCGAGTGCCGGGCAACCGATCCGCGACAGAATCCCGGGCTCGCCCTCGGCGCGGTCATGGGAGCCGCCGCGGCGGCCGGGCGCGACAAGCTGACGCTGCTCATGCCCGAGTCGCTCGGCCGGTTCGGCCTCTGGGCGGAGCAGCTCGTCGCCGAGAGCACCGGCAAGAACGGCACGGGCCTCGTCCCGATCGTCGGCGATCTGTCCGATGCCGGCCGTGCCGGCGACCGCGCGATTGCCGCCATCGTCATGGACGGGGGGGACGACCCTGCGCCCGCGGCGCGCGCGCGCGCGGCCGGCGTTCCCGTCGTCACGCTTTCCATGCCCGGCCCGCTGGCGCTTGGCGGCGAGTTCTTCCGCTGGGAAGTTGCCACCGCGGCCGCCGGGTGGCTGCTCGGCGTCAACCCGTTTGACGAGCCGAACGTGCAGCAGGCCAAGGACGCCACGCACGCGCTGCTCGACGTCTTCACGACCGGGGGTCGATGGCCGGTGGCCGAGCCGGACGCGTTGGTTGACGGCGCGCGCATCAGGCTGACGGCCGCCGCCAAGGACGGCATTGGGCGGCTGCACCCGGGCGACTACTTCGGCCTGCTCGCGTATCTGCCCGAGGATCGGCGGTTCGGCCCGACGCTGGAGCGGATCCGGGCGGGCGTCGCCGACCGGACAGGCTGCGCCACGATGCTCGGCTACGGGCCGCGCTACCTGCATTCGACGGGGCAGCTTCACAAAGGCGGGCCCGATTCAGGGGTGTTCCTCATCGTCACGGCCGAGCCCGACCCCGACCTGCCGATCCCTGGAGCCCCTTACTCGTTTGGCGTGCTGGAGATGGCACAGGCGCTCGGCGACTTCGAATCGCTCGACGGGGCCGGCCGGCGGGCCGCCCACGTCCACTTGCCCAGGCGCGATCCCGTGCTGCTGCAATGGGTTGCGGACAAGATGCTCAGCGTGGGCTGACCCTGCCCCTGTATACCTTGTATACTCCCACCGACAATCAGCACGGTGGCGACCCTCCCCATCCCGTCGACGCTGTCGCAGGCCAATTCGGCGCTTGAACGCGGGCGCGGCCTCGAAGCCGCGCAGCTGCTGGCGCCGCTGCTGCGGCCGGGCACGCTCAGCCGCGACGACGAGATCGGCGTCCGAACCGCGCTCGCCGAAGCGTGGCTGCTGCAGGACGATCTGACGCAGGCGTCGGCCGCGCTCGGGCGGCCGCCGGCCACCATCCGCGAGCCGACGAGCGACGCCCGGCTGTCCACGCTCTGGCGGCTCCACGGGCGTCTGACCTTCGCGCGCGGCGAGCAGTCGCGCGCCATCGCGCTGCACACACGCGCCCTCAAACACGCCGAGCTCGCCCACGACTCGCGGGCCATCGGCCTGGCCCACTACGAGCTGGCGCTCTGCTACAAGCAGGTCGGCGACTCGGGCATCGTGCGCGATCACCTGACCGAGGCGGCGTCGGCGCTGCACGCCGCGGGTGACCGCCGTCATCTGTCGCTGGTCCATTCGCTCTCGGGGGTCCTGCTCGCGCAGTCCGGGCGGTACGAAGAGGCCACGACCGCGCTGCGCCAGGGCGAGCGGCTGGCGCTGGCCATCCAGGCCAACGACGTGCTCGCCGGGATCGTCCACAACCAGGCGAACGTCGCGCTGATGCGGCACCGCTACGATCAGGCGCTCGTGCTGGCCGAGCGCAGCGTGAACCTGCACGAATCGCTCGCCTCGGGGCACGGCCTGGCGGTGGCGCTCGCGACGCTCGGACAAATCTTCGTCCAGCTGGGCGATCTCGAACGCGCGGAACAGATTCTGACGCGGACGCTCGAGGTCCGGAGCCCCGTGCAGTTCCACGAGACGACCGGCGCCGTCTTCGACACGCTCGCGCAGATTCATCTGATGCGCGGCTCCTACGAGCGGGCCGGCGAGTATCTGCGCCAGGCGAGCGAGGCGTACGGCGCCTACGGCAGCCAGACGCCGCGCTGGTACGAGTGGTCCCTGCGGGTCCTCGGGGTCAAGCTCGCGATCCGGCGCGCCGCCTACGGCGAAGCCATCGCCATGGCGGAGGAACTCGTGCGCACGCCGGGCGTCCCGCCCGCCGACGCCATCCAGGCCGAGCTGGCCGCGTGCGAAGCGCTCGTCGCGGGCGACCGGATTCGCGACGCGGAAGACCGGCTCGACGCCTGCGAGTCCCGGCTCGATCCGCGCGCGGCGCCGGCATCGTGGGGCGAGTTCCTGCGCATTCGCGGCGCCGTGCACGAGCGATCGAACCGGCCGGCCGCCGCGCACCATGACTTCGCCCAGAGCGCCAGCGTGTTCGATCTGCTCGGTGAGCGGTATCACGCGGCGCTCAGTCATCTCGCCCTCGGCCGCCTGGCGGCCGCCGCCGGGCACCGCGCGGCCGCCGAGCGCTACCTGGCTCAGGCCTCCGCGACGTTCACGCTGCTTGGCGCCGAGCGCGACCTCGGCGAAGTGCGGGCCCTGGAGGCCACGCTCACCAGCACGCCGCGTGCCCAGACCGCCGCCTCACCGGACCAGGACGACGCCGTCGTGCGGCGGCTGGTTGACGCCGCGATCCTGCCGGAACTGCTCGCGCGCGAAACCGCGACCGCGCTGGTCGAGGCGATCGAAGCCGACGCCGCCGTCGTCTTCACGGCCGCCCGCGGCGGCGAGGCGCGCGTCCTCGCTGCCGCGGGCTGCGACAACGACGTGGCGGCCGCGCTGGCGCGCGCCGCCTCGCACGGCAGCCGCGAATACGGCGAAGGCATGCTGATGACCGAGCCGCTCGGCCGCGATTACGACGGCCCGCGCATGTGCACCATCGTCGCGGCCGGACGCCTCACCGAGAACGCCGGGCGGCGGCTCCGGATGTTCGCCGCGGTCGCGCGGCAGGGCTTCGAGCTGTGCGGCGCGCGCGAGCGGCCGTCGCGGGCCGTCGAGCAGATCAACGAGCGCCCGCTCGAGCCGCTCCTTCCCGGCTTCGTCTGCGCCAGCGCGGCCATGGCGCGGGTGGTCGAGCAGATCCAGCGGCTGCAGGGGCACGACCTGACGGTGCTCATCACCGGTGAGAGCGGCACGGGCAAGGACCTGGTCGCCCGCGCCATCCACGTCGGCTCGCCGCGGCGCGCCGCGATGTACCTCCCCTACAACTGCACGACCACGACCAGAGAGCTCGCCGACAGCCAGCTATTCGGCCACCGGCGCGGAAGCTTCACCGGCGCGATCACCGACCAGCCGGGCCTCATCCGATCCGCCGTCGGCGGCACGCTCTTCCTCGACGAGATCGGGGACGTGCCGCTCGACGTGCAGCCCAAGCTGCTCCGCTTCCTCGAACAGGGCGAAGTCATGCCGGTCGGCGACACGCGCCCCCAGGCGGTGGACGTCCGCATCCTCGCCGCCACCAACGCCGACCTCGAGCAGCGCGTAGCCGAGGGGAAATTCCGCGAAGACCTCTACTACCGCCTGAGCGTGATCCGCATCCAGGTGCCGCCGCTGCGCGAGCGGCGCGACGAAATCCCGCACCTGAGCACCTTCTTCCTGCGGGAAGCCTGCGACCGACTCGGCAAGCCCGACGTGCAGCTGGCGCCCGCAACCCTCGACCTGTTCGCGCGCTACTGGTGGCCCGGCAACGTCCGCCAGCTGCGGAATGAGATCCAGCACGCCGTCGCCATGAGCGCGCCGGGCGGGTCGGTCCAGCCCGAGCACCTCTCCCCCGACCTGGCCGCGCCGGCCGTTCAGCCAGCCGACAGCGGCCCGGGGCTCTCCCCGCTGGCCGCGATCCGCCGGCCGCGCAACCTTACGGCGGCCGTCGAGCAGCTGGAAAAGGATCTGATCGTCACGACGCTCGGCCGGGCCAGGGGCAACATCTCGGAAACCGCGAGGCTGCTCGGCCTGACCCGCCGTGGGTTGTATCTGAAAATGCGCCGGTTACGACTCGACGGCGAGACTGCGGATACAAAGTAGTCAGGTATACAGGGTAGTGGATACTATGTATTCATGTGCCTGAACCGCCCACCATAGGTCGAATCAGATTATTCCATTGATATCAATAGTTTAGTGCGTGCGCAATTTTGCCACGTGACAGCAGCGACATGGGCCCTCGGATTGATAGTGCTGTCGGCGCAACCGTCTTCCAAGGGGGCTCAGGGTGATTCAAACCGCCGAGAAGGTACAAGAGCAGCGCGAGTCCAGCCACAGCCGCATCGGCAACCGCCGCAAGCTTCGTCTTCCGGGACGCCTCACGTGGCGCGACTCGAGCGGTGCGCTCCGGTTTGTCTCGGTCGTGACCCGCGACGTCAGCGAAGTCGATGCGTTCGTCGAATGCCAGCTCCCCGCGTCCATCCCGCTTTACCGGCTGGTGCACTTCCAGATCGAGCGGACCGGGCGTGAGTGCGCCGATCTCCCGCCGGTCCTGCAGCAGGGCAAGGTGCTGTCGGCGGTCTATCGGGTCGGCCCGTATCGCACCTCGACCGGGACGCCGCAGGGCTACGCGCTCCGCCTGCTCATCGACCCGACGCGCGCGATGAACTGATTCAGGGTTCAGGCTTCAGGCCTCAGGCCTCAGGCCTCAGGCCTCAGGCTTCAGGCTGCGGGCTTTTGGCTGTAGGCTATGGGCGTTTGAGGCCCACAGCCTGAAGCCCGAAGTCCGGAGCCCAGCATGAAACCACGTCATCCGGCTCTTGTCCTCCCGTTCGTCCTCGCCGCTTCCTTCGCGCTCGCACAGACTCCCAAGGACGCCCTGCCCCGCGATGTCCATCCCGACTCGCGCAACCGCCTTGCGCCGGCAAAGCCCGGAGTGGAAGGGGTGGACGCCATCCGCCTGCACGCGTCGGGCGTCGATGTGCGATGGCAATCGCCGCTCGGCCGGTCGCTGACCGAGCTCGCGATTCTGACCTCGGCGCGCGAGCACGACCAGCCGTACGAGTGGTCGCTGCACGAGATGGAGGCGCTCGCCGTGCAGCTCGACCCCGCGATCATCGATGTTGTCCGGTATCGGCGTCCGGTGAAGGGATTGCCCGACAGGCACGCCGTCATCATCGAAATCGGGCGTGAGATCTTCGGCACGCACACCCTCGGTCCGGCGACCTACGCGCGCGCGCTCAAGGCGCTCGGCGAGGCCGGCCTGGTCGACATCGTGAGCCTGATGGGCAACTACGCGGCGACCGCGACGCGTCTGACGGCGGTGAACCAGCAGATGCCGCCCGGGTGGAAGCAGTCGCTGCCGCTGCCGTTCACACCGCCCGACGACATTCACCCCGATTCGAAAAGCCGTCTCGCGTATGTAAAGGCCCCGGCGGGCGCATCGCCCGGACCGCTCTACAGCCGCGGCCTGGCGCCGGAGGGGACCGGCCCTGGGCAGATTACCCGTCACGGCTCTGGCCTGAAGCTGCTCGAAGCGGGTGTCGGCAGGCGGACGATGGCGCTGGCGGCGCTGGTCACGGCGCAGGCGCATCATCAGCCCTACGAATGGGCGCGGCGGGAGGCGGCGGCGCGAGCAGCCGGCGTGGAGCCGGCGCTCATCGACATCGTGCAGCGCGGCGGGCCGCCGAGCGGCCTGGACGAGAAGGATGCGGCGCTCCTGCAGTTCAGCCGCGAGTTGTTCGGCAACCACACGGTCACCCCCGCCACCTACGCGCGGGCGCTCAAGACGTTCGGCGAGCGCGACCTGATCGATCTCGTGGACCTGATGGCGCGGGAAGTGAGCGACATCACGCTGCTCATCGCCTTCGATCAGCGGTGATCTGATTTCTTCTTCCAGTACCTCGCCAGTCCGAGCCAGAGCAGGTCGGGTGGCGCGGCGGCCAGGTAGGCGCTCACCTGCGTCTCGGTCATCGTGCGCCGCATCTGGCGGGTCATGTCCTCGGCGAAGCGCTGCTGCTGCTCCGCGTCCGAACCGCCCTCGCCCATCCGCGCGCGCACGCTCTCGGCGGTGGCGTGGAGGTTGTCCATCAATGTCGTCAGATGCGGCACGGGATGATCCACCGGACCGAAATGGGTCATGAAGAGCGTCCGGGGCGCCCAGGCCTCGATGCGCGCCACGCTCTCGTGCCAGGCCTCGATGTCGATATCGGGTGGCGGGGTCGGCGGCAGGACGTAGCCGCCGTCCACGCAGACGCCGGCCGTGTCGCCGACGAAGGCGACGCCGCTGGCCCGGTCGAAGTACGACACGTGGTGCGACGCGTGCCCCGGTGTATAGGCCACGTCGAACGTGCGGCCGCCCGCCTCTACCCGCTCGCCGCCGGCGAGCAGGACGAGGTGGCGGTCGGGCACCGGCAGGACCTCACCCCACAGCCTGTCCATCTGATCGCCGTAGAGCCGCGACGCGCTCGCCAGGAGCTTGGCCGGATCGACCATGTGGGGCGCGCCCCGCTCGTGGACCCACACCGTGATATGCGGATGCCGGCGCAGGATCGTGCCGGTGGCTCCCGCGTGGTCCAGGTGGATGTGCGTCAGCAGCAGGTGCGTCACATCCTGTAATCTGGCGCCGACCGCCTGCAGTCCGAGCTCCAGCGATTCGAGGCAGCTGCTCGGGCCGGGGTCGACGAGCGCGAGCGACCCGGCGCCCTGCACGACGCCGGTGGCGATCGCGTGCGGGCGGCCGAGAAACTGCAAATCGATCCACGTGAGACCGGGCGCGAGCGTGTGCAAACCCCCGGATTATACTGGGTCATCGATCAGGTGCTTTCGATGGACTCCTCCGGCCTGCTGGCAGCCGTCGCGCGCCTGGTGGCGCAGGGGCCGGCGCTCGCCGAGCTCGTGCCGCGTCTCGCCACGCTGCTGCGCGACGCGGTGCCGTTCGAGCGGCTGCACGTCCTGCGGCTCGATCGGGCCGAATCCGTCATCCTCTACGTGGCGCGCCCGACAGGCGAGCTCGAGGTGACCGGGCACCGGATCGCAGACACCGGAGCAGCGGCGGCCCCGGCGGCGGTCGCCACCGGCGCGCGATCGCGCATCATCTGCACCGTCGGCGACGGCTCGAGCGTGCACGGCGCGCTCTGGTTCACGTCGGAGGCTCCCGACGCGTTCACCCCGGCCCACGAGGCGCTCGTCGACAGCGTGGCCGACCTGCTGTCGCTCGCCCTGCAGCACGACGCGCTGCGCAGCACCGAGGCCGTGCGGCGCGAGCGCATCGACACGCTCGATCGCCTGCTGCACACGATGGCGGGTGCGCTCGACATCCGCCATATCTTCGCGGAAGTGTCCGACGTCGTGCGTGACGGCCTTCCCCACGACGTGCTCGCGCTGACCTCGTGGGCCGAGGACGGCCGGTCGCTCCGCGTCTACGCCATGACGGGCGCGCAGGTCGACGACCCCGGGTTCTGGGCGCCGATGCCCGTCATCGGCGACGGACGCGCGCTGCTCCACCGCGATCCCTACGTCGTCCGCGACACAAATGAGATCGAGGCGGGGACGGCGCGCGGCTCGATCTTCCGGCGCCTCGGCGCGGGCTCTGCGCTGCGGGTGCCGATGGCGCTCGACACGGGCGTCTTCGGATCGCTCTTCTTCCTGGCGCGCGAGCCCGACCGGTTCAGCCCCGGCGACATCGATTTTGCCCGCCGCGTCGCCGACCTGCTGGCGCTCGCGCTCTCGCACCAGCGGCTCGCCGAAGCGGCCCGGCGCGATGCGGCGGCGCGCGAGACCGCCGCCCAGCTCGAAGCACAGGTAGCCACGCTCACGCGGGAGCTCGAGGCGCGGACCGGCCAGCGACGCGTCGTCGGGCACTCGCAGCAGTGGAAGGACGTGCTCGCGCAGGCCGCACGCGTGGCCCAGACCGAAACCACCGTGCTGCTGACGGGTGAATCGGGTACCGGCAAGGAAGTCGTTGCGCGGTTCATCCACCAGGGTTCGCGCCGGAAGAACGGTCCTTTTGTGGCCATCAACTGCGCGGCGCTGCCCGACCAGCTGCTCGAGTCGGAGCTCTTCGGCCACGAGCGGGGCGCGTTCACCGGCGCCGTCGCCGCCAAGCCGGGACGGATCGAGCAGGCGAACGGCGGCGTCCTGTTTCTTGACGAAATCGGCGAGATGGCGCCGGCGGTGCAGGCCAAGCTGCTCCGCGTGCTCGAAGAGCGCGAGTTCATGCGCCTCGGCGGCACGCGCAGCAGCCGCGCCGACATCCGCGTGATCGCCGCGACCAACCGCGATCTGCATGCCGCGATGAGCCGCGGCGGATTCCGCGAGGACCTCTACTACCGGATCAGCGTGTTCGAGATTGCGCTGCCGGCGCTGCGCGACCGGCTCGACGACATCCTGGAGCTGGCCGACGCCTTCCTCGAGGAAATCGGCGGCACCGTCGGCAAGCCGCCGGCGGGGATCGCGCGCGAGGCGAAGGATGCGCTCCTCACCTATCCGTGGCCGGGCAACGTGCGCGAGCTGCGCAACGCCATCGAGCGGGCGGTCATCCTCGCCGACGGCGGCTACATCCGGACCGAGCACCTGCCGCTGACGATGCCGCGCGAGCCTGCGCCGGCGCCGCCAGGCGCGGCCGCCCCCGCGACGGCCGCGGAGCCCTCGTCCGCGCCGCTGCCGCCGGGCGGCGTCAATCTCGATGAACTCGAGCGCTCGCTCGTCGCCCGGGCGCTCCTCCAGGCCCGCTACAACAAGACGCGCGCGGCGAAGCTGCTCGGCCTGACGCGGGCGCAGCTCTACACGCGTATCGAACGGTACGGGCTCACCGAATCGTGATGGCGCCACGCATCGGCCTCGCGGTGCTCAGAACGAGTGCCATCTTCGTGTTTCTCGCGCTGGCGGGCGCGACCTATCAGGGCACCGCCACCGCGCTCGAGCGGCGCCGGTTTCCGCATCCGGGACGCCTCATCACCGTCGGCGACCGGCAGCTCCACATCTACTGCCTCGGCGAGGGCACACCGACCGTGGTGCTGGAAGCGCCGGCCGCCGGCATGTCCGCGGTGTGGGGGTGGGTGCAGCCGGCGGTTGCCGCGACCACGCGCGTCTGCAGCTACGACCGCCCGGGACTCGGCTGGAGCGAGGCGGGCACCGCGCCGTACGACCCCTCGGTCGTCCCCGATGAGCTCCACGAACTCCTCGCGCGCTCGGGCGAACCCGCGCCGTACGTCCTGGCAGGCCAGGGGCTCGGCGCGGCATTTGTCACTCTGTTCGCGGCCCGATTCGCCGGCGAGACGGGCGGGCTGGTACTCCTCGATCCAGCCGACCCGGGGCGGCCAGCCGCGCCGGACGCCACCGTACGGATCGTGCGCGCGTCGCCCTGGCTGGCGCGGGCCGGCCTCCTCCGCATGACCCGCGCCCTGTCCGGCACCACCGAGGGCCTGCCGGACGCCTCGGCAGGACCGGTGCGGTCGTTCCTGAACCGGCCGGATCACCTCACGCGCGCGGCACGCGAGCTCGCGCGATGGGACGACACGGTCCGGCTGGCGGCCGCGGCAGCGCTCGCGCCGGACCTGCCGGTCGTCCGCATCGACGTCAGCGGGCGCGAACCCGTGGCATTTCTCACCGACCCGTCACGGGCCGCCGATGTCACGGCACGGCTGACGGCCCTTGCCCGGCAGATCCGCGACAACCGTTAACGTCCGACGCGAATGGTCGCCGGCGCGCTCAGGCGCGTGTTCACGCTCGCGCCCGGCCCGACCCGGACATCCTTTCCGCGCGTCGCCAGCACAGCGCCCGTCCCGGCGGCACCGCCAATCGCGGCCCCCTTGGCCGCGCCGCCACCGCCCCCGAGGAGCGCGCCGATCGCGGCGCCCGCGCCAGCGCCGACGGCAATCTTGGTCGCGTCCTCGCCCTTGGTCGCCTCGGCCTCATGCGACAGCTGCGCCGTGGCCACGTCGTAGCGATCGCCCGCGAAGGTCAGCGTGTTGAACCGGTAGGCGACACGCGCACGGCCCTTGACCCGTCCGGGGCGCTCGACCGAAGTGACGACGCCGGAGAGCTCGGTCCCCGCCGGCAATACGGTGGCGCCGTCGATGACGACCGCCTCGCGCAGTTCGGCCCGCACCGGATCTTAGACACGGCTCGTGTCGGATGCGACGGCCGACCGGAGCCGCAGCCGAAGCGCCGTGCCCTGCGGCAGTGTGACCTCCCGGTAAGCGGGGGCGGCCGGAGCGGGCGCCGTCTCGCGCGCGCCCTTCTCGGCGGCTGCGGTTCCGAGCGTGCCCGCCTGGCCCCCCCCACACCCGACGCAGATACCGGCTGCGGCCATCGCGCTCATCCATCTCCTCATGTCGCCTCCTTCGATCCGGCCGGGCCGGATCTCGTGCGTGTCGCAAGCAGTCACAAAATCGTGATCCGCGAACACGTTTCGTGCGGGCCCCCAGCCTTCTGACCCGTGACGCGGGGACCTCTGCGAAAATCCTGCCCACGGTGCTACCGTTGAGGCCGATGCGACCTCCCGCCCTCTTTTTCCTCTTCTTCGCCTGCGCGCTCCTCGTCGCGCCGCGGCCCGCCGCGGCCGAGCGGCTGCCGGACACCGTGGTTCCCGTGCGCTACACCCTGTGGTTCGCGCCCGATCTCGAGACGGCCACGTTTCGCGGCCGCGAGACGATCGACGTACGCCTCCGGGGACCCGCACGCACGATCACGCTGCACGCGGCGGAGATCGCGTTCGGTGAGGTCGTCGTCACCGCCGGCGACCGGACGCAGGCGGCGCGGGTCTCACTCGACGCGACCGCGGAGACCGCCACGCTGACCCTGGCGCAGGAGGTGCCGGCCGGGCCCGCAGCCATCCAGATCGCGTACACGGGCATCCTCAACGACAAGCTGCGCGGCTTCTATCTGAGCCGGGCCAACGGCCGCCGGTATGCCGTCTCCCAGATGGAAGCCACCGACGCGCGGCGCGCGTTTCCGTCGTTCGACGAGCCTGGCCTCAAGGCCACCTTCGACATCTCGCTGATGGTGGATGCCGCCGACACCGCCATCTCGAATGGCGTGCTGCTCTCCGACACACCGGGGCCGGACGACGGCCGGCACACGCTGCGATTTGCGCCCACGCCGAAGATGTCGACGTATCTCGTGGCGCTCGTGGTGGGCGATTTCGTCTGCCGCACCGGCGCCGCCGGTGCGACGCCGATTCGCGTCTGCTCGACGGCGGACAAGCTCCCCCTCACCGCCTTCGCTCTCGAGGCCGCCGAGCAGCAGGTGGCGTTCTTCAACGACTACTTCGGGATCCCCTATGCCTTCGGCAAGCTCGATCTGATTGCCGTGCCGGACTTCGCGGCGGGCGCGATGGAAAACAGTGGCGCCATCACATTCCGCGAGCGGCTCCTGCTCATCGACCCCGACCGCGCCTCCCTCGACTCGCGCAAGCGGGTGGCGGGGATCATCTCGCACGAAATCGCTCACCAGTGGTTCGGCGATCTGGTGACGATGCAGTGGTGGGACGACATCTGGCTGAACGAAGGGTTCGCAACCTGGATGGCCACCAAGCCGCTCGCGCGCTGGCGTCCCGAGTGGCGCATCGATCTGGACGAGGCCGCCGACACGCAGGGCGCGCTCGGCATCGACGCGCTGCGCACGACGCGGCCGATCCGCATGCGCGTGGACACGCCGGCCCAGATCAACGAAGTATTCGACGGCATCGCCTACCAGAAGACGGCTGGCGTCCTTCGCATGATCGAAGCGTTCGTCGGCCCCGACCGTTTCCGGAAGGGTATCGCGTCGTACCTGCGCAAGTACGCCTACTCGAACGCCACCGGCGAGGACTTCTGGAGCGAAATGACGAGGGTCACCGGACAGCCGGTCGACCGGATCCTGAAGGGGTCCGTGCAGCAGGCCGGCGCGCCCGTGGTTTCCGTTCAGACGGCATGCACCGGACCTCAGACGGCGACGACGCTCGAGCAGCGGCGATTTGCCGGGAGAACGAATGAGGCGCCGGCCCGCTCCGACGAGATCTGGGCGATCCCGGTCTGTTTCGCCGGCGGCCGCGGTGCGCCGCGGTGCGACCTGCTCGACACGCGGCGCGATACCGTGCGCGCGCCGGGTTCCTCGACAGCGGCCGGTTCCTCGACGGCGCCCGGGGCAAGCTGCGGGCCGGTGTTCGCGAATGCGGACAGCCGCGGCTACTACTTCACCGGGTACGCCCCTGACGCGGTACGCGCGCTCGCCCGCGGCGGTGCGGCGCTGACGCCGGCCGAGCGCATCAGCCTGCTCGGCGACGAGTGGTGGATGGTGCGGGCCGGCCGTCATGATATCGGCGTCTACCTCGACGCGGCCGCCGCGCTCGCGACCGATGGGACCGCCGCAGTCGTCGATCCGATCGCGTCGCGGCTGGCCTTTACGGCCGAGTACATCGTGCCGCCGCCGTCCCGCGCGCGCTACCAGGAGTGGATCCGCCGGCGCTTCGGCCCGGTGCTCGCCGCGCTGGGACTGCCCGGCGCGCCCGCCGACGATGACGAGCGGCACAGCCGGCGGGCGGATCTGCTGACGCTGGTGGGCGCTGCCGGCAACGACCCCGGCGTGCAGCGGCGCGCGCGGGAGCTGGCCGCGGCGTACATCACGGATCCCGCCTCGCTCGCCGGCACGCTGGCGCCCGCCGTGCTGCGCCTGGCGGCGCTCGGGGGCGACGCCGCGCTCTACGAGCAGTATCTGGCGCAGATGCGGACGCCGGGTGCCGACCCCGAGCAGTACTACCGTTTCTTCAACGCGCTGCCGTCGTTTCAGGATCCCGCGCTCGTCGCGCGCACGCTGGCGTTCTCGATTTCCCCTGACGTCCGCACGCAGGACACCGCCCAGCTGATCGCCGGCCTCCTCGGCCACGGCGGATCCCGCGAGGCGGCGTGGCGCTTCGTCCAGGCGCAGTGGCCGACGCTCGTGCGGCAGCTCGGCACGTTCCAGGGCATTCCCGGCATCGTCGGCGCGCTTGGCGGCTTCTGCTCGGAACAGGCGGCCGCGGACGTGCGCCAGTTCTTCATGCGGAATCCGGTGCCCTCGTCAGAACGCGCGCTGCGGCAGGCGATCGAGCGCATCGACGCGTGCGCGGCGCTGGCGGTCCGTCAGGCGCCCGCGCTCACGGCGTGGCTGGCGACGGCGCCCTGAGGCGGATTCGCCAATCGGCCCGCCTGGACATATACTCCTGCCCGTCTTGATTCAAGGAGATTGACGTGCGCAACGCACCCTGGCTGCTGGCGGCGGGACTCGTGTGTAGTCTGATCGTCTTTGGATGCGATTCGAAGAACGGCGGTTCGACGCCGTCGCCGACGTCGCCTTCACCGACCCCCGCGCCGGCCCCCACGCCGACGCCCACCCCGGCCCCCACGCCGACGCCTGCGCCGACGCCCGCGCCAGCCCCCGCGCCGACGCCGACACCGACACCCGCGCCGGCCACGGCGGAACTGTCGTCGCTGGTACTGTCGGAGGGCGTGGTGCAAGGACAGCAGAGGCCAACAGGAACCCTCACGCTGACCGCGGCGGCCCCGTCGGGCGGCGCGGCGGTGCGGCTGGAGAGCAGCAACAGTGAGATCGCGCGCGTGCCCACGACCGTGTCGGTTGCCGCCGCCGCGACCACGGCCACCTTCACCGTGGACACCGCGACGGTGCGGACGCGCACGACCGTGACGCTTACAGCCACCTACGCCGGCGTGGCGAAGACGGCGAACCTGACCGTGACGCTGCCGCCGCCCCGCGCCTCATTCACCGTGACCTCGTCGACCTACGGCGCGAACGCGTGCGAGCTGTCGAACCCCTCGCTCATCGTCTGCCGGCTGGATGCGAGCGCGTCAGACGGCATCATCACGCGCTGGCAGTGGACCTTCGAGGTCAAGGGCAAGCATTCCGTCAACAAGAACGACCCGTTCCTGGTCGACCTCGATACTACCGGGTGCAATTTCGTATAGGGCGCGTCGAGCTCGACCGACACCAACGGCAAGTACGTGGACATGACGATCACGCTCGAGGTGCAGGACCGCGACAGCTCCCAGAGCAAGACGTCACGGACGGTCAAGCTCTATACACGGGGCAACTGCGGCTTCTGAGGCCCGGCGGCGTGCCTGAGCGCCAGCGCGCCACGATGCCGAGCGCAGCGAGGCGAGTGCCGGGGGCGGGGATCGAACCCACACGTCCTTTTCAGGACCCGGGATTTTAAGTCCCGTGCGTCTGCCAGTTCCGCCACCCCGGCGCCGGACTCATCTTAAAGCGCTTTTCCTGTTGTCATAGAGGCCGGGTGAAGGGCCCGGTTTTCCGCAACGGCCGACCGGAGCGCCGGGTCGACCGACGTGGCCCACGTCCGCATGCCGCCGGCCACCCGGCATCGCCACGCGTGCTGTAGCCGGGTCTGCCGCGCGTAGCTCGGGCGCGCGGCGAGACCCGGCCTGCGTCGACAACGGTGTGGCGCCAGTTTATAGTGTCGATACATGCGCGCATCCTTCGCACTTCCCGTCGTCATCGGCGCCGCGCTCCTCGCCGCGGCACCTGTCAGCGCACAGACGGGCGCCGCTCCATCGCTCCGGATCTACGTCATCGACGTCGAGGGCGGCAACGCCACGCTCATTGTCTCGCCCACCGGCGAGTCGCTGCTCATCGACTCCGGCAACCCCAGCAACGGCCGCGATGCCGACCGCGTCGCCGCCGCGGCGAAGGATGCGGGACTGACACAGATCGATCACTTCATCCTCACGCACTATCACGCCGATCATCTCGGCGGACTGCCGGAGCTCGCACCCAAGCTCCCCATCCGGCATTTCATCGACCACGGGCCGAACATCGACCCGATGGGGTCAGGCGCGAAACTCGAACCGATCTATCAGCAGCTGTACGCGAAGGCGACGCACACCGTGGCCACCCCGGGCGATCGGCTGCCGATCCGTGGCGTGGACATCCGCGTCGTCGCGTCGGCGGGCCAGCTGGCGAAAGCCCTGCCTGGCGCCGGCGCCGCCAATCCGTACTGCGCGGCATTCAAGCCGGCCGACAACAACCTCGAGGATCCGATGTCGGTCGGCGTCCACGTCACGTTCGGCCGCTTCCGCGCCGTGCACCTCGGCGACCTGACGAAGAACAAGGAGTTCGAGCTCATGTGCCCGGCCAACCGCCTCGGCACGGTGGACGTGATCCTCGGCGCCCACCACGGCCAGGCGAGCTCCAACTCACCCGTCCTCGTCCACGCGCTGCGCCCGCGCGTCGTCATCATGAACAACGGCACGCGCAAGGGCGGCGAGCCCGAGGTCATGCAGACGATGTTCTCGTCGCCCGGCCTCGAGGACCTGTGGCAGATGCACTTCTCGCTGCTGAGCGGACAGGAGTACACCTCGCCCGGGATGTACATCGCCAACGGGGTGGACGAGCAGCCCGCTGCCCTCCCGATCGCGCCCGCGGCGGCGCCGCAGCCGGGCGGGCCGGCCACGCCGGCGCCCGCGCACAGCGGCCCGGCCTACTGGATCACCGTCGTCGCCCGGCAGGACGGCACCTACACGGTGACCAACGCGCGCAACGGGTTCAGCAAGACCTATCGCCTGGCGAAGTAGTTGGCACCGCGGTTCCACGTCACACTCGCGACCCTGGCACTGCTGTGCGCGCCGGCCGGTGCGTCGGCGCAGCCGCAGAACGCCCAGGGCAATCAGGGAGCGCCCGACACGGGCGCGCGGCCCCGCATGACGGCGCTCCGTCTGGCCGGCGGCGACACCGTCACGCTCGACGGCCGCCTCGACGAGCCGTTCTGGTCGCGGGCCGTGCCCGCCGGCGACTTCGTGCAGATCGATCCGGAGAACGGTCGGCCCGCCACCGAAAAGACCGAGGTGCGCTTCGCGTTCAACGCCGACACCTTCTATCTCGGCATCACCTGCTACGACGCCGAGCCGAGCCGCGTGATCGCCTACCAGCGGCGGCGCGACGAGGGTCTTGCGTCGGACGACAAGATCCAGATCATGATCGACACGTTCCTGGATGCGCGCACGGGCTATTTCTTCGAGTTGAATCCACAGGGGGCGATGTCGGACGCGCTCCAGAGCCCCACCGATACCAACCGCGCGTGGGACGGCGTGTGGAACGCGCGCGTCCGGCGGAGCGAGATCGGCTGGACGCTCGAGATCGCGTTCCCCTTCCGCACGCTCAACTTCAACCCGACGAGCGACACCTGGGGCATCAACTTCCAGCGGACCGTCCAGCGGAAGAACGAGGTGAGCATCTGGTCGGGGTGGCGGCGCAACGAAGGCATCTGGCGCCTCACGAATGCCGGCACCGTGTCGGGCATCCGCGAGGTCAGCCAGGGCAGCGGGCTCGACCTCAAGCCGTACGGCATCTACACCTCGCAGGCGTCGCCCGGACGCGGCCAGACGGCCATGCGCAGCGACGCGAGCGCCGGCCTCGACGTCTTCTACAATCCGACGCCGCAACTGCGGACGGTGCTCACCGTCAACACCGACTTCGCGCAGACCGAGGTCGACCAGCGCCAGGTGAACCTGACGCGGTATTCGCTGTTCTTCCCCGAGCGGCGCGATTTCTTCCTCGACGGCGTCAATTTTCTCGACTTCAGCAGCGACGAAGGACGCCGTGCCGCGTGGAACGGGCTCCCCGACAGCGACGATCAGGTGATCCCGTTCTTCAGCCGCCGCGTGGGCCTGAGCGAGGACGCCACGCCCCAGCGGATCGACTTCGGCACGAAAGTCACGGGCCAGGTGGGCGCGCAGGACGTCGGCCTGCTCCACGTGCGCACGGGGGACGCGGCCGGGTTCGCCAGCGAAGACTTCACGGTGGCGCGCGTGAAGCGCCGCCTCTTCACGCAGTCGTACATCGGCGGGCTGTATACGCGACGCGACCCTGGCGCCGCGGGGAGCGAGGCGCGACACACGACCGGCCTCGACATGTCGCTGGCGACCCCTCGATTCCGGGGCTCGCAGAACATCGAGCTTCGCGCGTGGTTCCTGCATGCCACGCGCCCGGACGCGGCGAAGGGGAATTCGGCGTTCGGCGCCGTTCTCGACTACCCGAACGACCGCTGGTACGCGCGGTTCCAGACGACCGAGGTGCAGGAGCACTTCGACCCGGCGGTCGGCTTTCTCCGGCGCCAGAACTACCGGCGCTACGCCCCGACGCTGCAGTTCGCGCCGCGGCCGCGCGGCAACCCCTACATCCGGCAGTTCCGGTTCGGCGCCAACATCGACGTGATGACCGATCGGGAGAACGATCTGTTGAACCGCCAGATCGACGCGACGCTGTTCAACCTCACGCTGCACTCGCAGGATCAGGTGGCGGTCAACGCCACGCGCCGCCGCGAGCGGCTCGACGCGCCGTTCCGGATCAGCCGCAGCATCACGCTGCCGGCCGGCGCGGTGTACGACTCCTCACGCGTGCGGGTGTTCGCGCGGACGGCCGAACGCCGCACCCTCGCCCTCAACGGGCGGTACGAGACCGGTGAGTTCTACTCGGGCACGCGCACGCAGCGGCAGGTGAACCTCACGGTCCGCGCGCGGCCGGGATACATCGTGTATCTCAGCGGCGAGTGGAACGCGGTCGAGCTCCCCGAGGGGCACTTCAGCACGCGCCTCTACCGGCTCGTCGGCGAGACGCAGTTCTCGCCGTTCGTCACCCTCGTCAACGACGTCCAGTACGACACGCAGAGCAGCGTGCTCGGCTGGCAGGCGCGGTTCCGGTGGATCCTGACGCCGGGCAACGACGTGTATGTCGTGTACACGCACAACTGGCTCGATGAGCCCCTGCTCGACCGCTTCGCCACGCTCGATCGGCGGGTCGCCTCAAAGGTGCTGTATACGTACCGGTTCTAGCGTCCCCCGGGTCCTCGCCGTCACCGTCCTGCTCTCCGCCGTCTGCACCCGGACGGCTGCGGCCCAGGTGAACGGCCAGGGCGGCCCCGACACCGGCGGCCGACGGACGGTCGCCGCCGTGCGCCTCGCCGACGGCGACGCGGTACGCCTCGACGGGCGCCTCGACGAGCCGTTCTGGTCGCAGGCCATCCCCGCGGGCGACTTCGTGCAGATGGATCCCGACAATGGCCGTCCCGCCACGGAGAAGACCGAGGTCCGGGTGGTCTTCACGCGGGACGCCCTGTACCTGGGCGTGACCTGTTACGACTCCGCGCCGGACCGCCTCGTCGCCACGCAGCTGCGGCGCGACGAGTACCTCCGGTCCGACGACCAGTTCCGCTGGACGATCGACACGTTCCTGGACGGGCGCACGGGGTACTTCTTCGAAATGAACCCGCTCGGCGAGATGTCCGACGCGCTGATGGGGGCCACGGGGCAGAACCGGGCCTGGGACGGCATCTGGAACGCGCGGGCGCGCCGCAGCGAGATCGGCTGGACGCTCGAAATCGAGCTCCCCTTCCGCACGTTCAATTTCAACCCGAACAGCGACACCTGGGGGATCAACTTCGACCGCCAGGTGTCGCGCAAGAACGAGCACAGCCTCTGGTCGGGGTGGGCGCGCAACCAGGGGCTGCAGCGCATGACCAACGCCGGGCTGCTCACCGGCATCCGCGACGTGACCCAGGGGCACGGCCTCGACCTGAAGCCGTACGGCGTGGTCCTCTCGCAGGCCTCGCCGGGCCGCGGCCAGCCCGCCACGCGCAGCGACACGAGCGCCGGCCTCGACGTCTTCTACAATCCGACCCCGCTCCTGCGCGCCGTCTTCACCGTCAACACGGATTTCGCGCAGACGGAGGTCGACCAGCGCCAGGTGAATCTCACCCGGTATTCCCTCTTCTTCCCCGAGCGGCGCGACTTCTTTCTCGACGGCGCGACGTTCCTCGATTTCGGGAGCGACCGCGGGCAGACCGGCTTCGACTTCGGCAGCCGCAACGACGACGACCAGGTGATTCCGTTCTTCAGCCGGCGCGTGGGCCTCAGCGCCAACGCCACGCCGCAGACGATCGATTTCGGCACGAAGGTCACCGGCCAGGCGGGCGCCCAGGACGTCGGCCTGCTTCACGTGCGGACCGGCGGGGACAACGGGTTCACGAGCGAGGACTTCACGGTCGCGCGCGTCAAGCGGCGCGTCCTCCGACAGTCGTACATCGGAGGGCTGTACACGCGGCGCGACCCGCTCGATGCGGGCGGGCAGACCCGCCAGACGACCGGCGTCGACCTGTCGCTGGCCACGTCGCGGTTCCGCGGATCCCAGAACCTCGAGCTGAGCGCCTGGGCGCTGCACGCGACGCAGGCCGACGCGACGACCGGCAACTCCGCCTTCGGGGCGGACCTCCGGTATCCGAACGACCGGTGGCGGGCGCGCGTGCAGACGACCGAGGTGCAGCAGCACTTCGACCCCGCGGTCGGCTTCATCCGGCGGCAGAGCTACCGGCGGTACGCCCCCTGGGTCGCGTTCGCGCCCCGGCCGCGGAACCATCGCTACATCCGCCAGTTCACCTTCAGCGGCAGCGTCGATGTCATGACCGATCTCAACAACGACCTGCTGAACCGCGACATTGAATTCCAGCTGTTCCGCGTCGAACTCCATTCGCAGGATCGGATCGAGATCAACACGACGCAGCGCCGCGAGCGGCTCGACGCGCCGTTCGCGATCAGCCCCGGCATCCGCCTGCCGATGGGCGCCGTGTACGACTACACGCGGCTTCGCATTTTTGGACGAACGTCCGACCGCCGCGTCCTCGCCCTCAACGGACGGTATGAAATCGGCGATTTCTACTCCGGCACCCGCACGCAGCAGCAGGTGAATCTCAGCGTCCGCCCCCGCCCCGGCCTCATCCTCTACCTCAACGGCGAGTGGAACCGCGTGGAGCTCCCGGAAGGCCGGTTCACCACGACGCTCTATCGCCTGATCGGCGAGACGCAATTTTCCCCATTTGTCGCGCTCGTCAATGACATCCAGTACGACTCGCAGAGCGCCGTGCTCGGCTGGCAGTCGCGCTTCCGCTGGATTATCCGGCCGGGCAACGACCTCTACGTCGTCTATACGCACAACTGGGTCGAGCAGCCGCTGCTCGACCGCTTTGCCACGCTCGATCGGCGGGTCGCCTCGAAACTTCTCTACACCTACCGCTTCTAGCGCCGCCGGGTTCTGGTGTACCATGGGTGCTCCCCAAGCTACTTGGCCCCCGGTCAACGCGCGGGGCCTCGGCGTCGTAGTAGCCACGTAGCGGGTGGGTCTCCGTTCCCTGCCGGCACGTCACATCACGAATGAAGACTCGTTGCCTGGGGGTGGCGCACCTCCCCCTCACTCTCGCGCTGCTGTGTGTCTCCGGAACGGCGTCGGCCCGGCAGCCGGCGCCCGCCGCCGGGCAGGCATCCGCGCCGGCGCAGCAGAACGCCCAGGGCAACCAGGGGTCGCCTGACAACGCCCGGCGCCGGATGGCGGCGCTCCGCCTGGCCGACGGCGAGGCCATGACGCTGGACGGCCGGCTCGATGAGCCCTTCTGGTCGCGGGCCGTTCCCGCCAAGGATTTCATCCAGCGCGACCCGCAGAACGGGCGGCCCGCCACCGAGCCGACCGAGGTCCGGATCGCCTACGACCGCGAGTCGCTGTACCTCGGCGTCACCTGCTTCGACTCCGAGCCCGACAAGTGGCTGGGGTACCAGCGGCGGCGCGACGAGAACGCCAACTCGGACGACGAATTCAGCTGGACCATCGACACGTTTCTCGACGGCCGCACCGGCTACTTCTTCCAGATGAACCCGTCGGGGCTGATGTACGACTCGTTCATGGGCGTCAACAGCGACAACCGCGAGTGGGATGGCATCTGGAACGCGCGGGCACGCCGCAGCGAGATCGGCTGGACGCTCGAGATTGAGATTCCGTTCCGCACGCTGAACTTCAACCCGAACAGCGACAGCTGGGGCATCAACTTCCAGCGGACGGTCCGGCGCAAGAACGAAGAGAGCCTCTGGATGGGCTGGGCGCGCAATCAGGGCGTCCGGCGGATGAGCAACGCCGGCCAGCTCACCGGCATCCGGGACGTCAGCCAGGGACACGGGCTCGACATCAAGCCGTACGGCCTGGCGACCTCGCAGGCGTCGCCCGGACGGGGCCGGCCGGCCATGCAGGGCGACGCGACCGCCGGCCTCGATATCTTCTACAACCCCTCGCCGCTGCTGCGCAGCGTCTTCACCGTCAACACCGACTTCGCGCAGACCGAGGTCGATCAGCGGCAGGTCAATCTCACCCGCTATTCGCTCTTCTTTCCCGAGCGGCGCGACTTCTTCCTCGACGGCGCGACGTTTCTGGACTTCGGCAGCGACGTCCAGCGCCGCGGCCAGGGCGGGTTCTTCTTCGGCCAGGGCAGCGACACCAGCGATGACCAGGTGATCCCGTTCTTCAGCCGGCGGATCGGCCTGAGCGCCGACGCCACGCCGCAGAAGATCGACTTCGGGACCAAGGTCACGGGCCAGGTGGGCGCGCAGGACGTGGGCCTCCTGCACGTGCGGACCGGCGACGACAACGGCTACACCAGCGAAGACTTCACGGTCGCCCGGGTCAAGCGCCGCGTGCTGGCGCAGTCCTACATCGGCGGGCTGTACACCCGGCGCGATCCGCGTGTGGCCGGAGCCGGGGCGCAGCACACGTCGGGTGTGGATTTCTCGCTCGCCACGACGAAATTCAGGGGTTCGCAGAACCTGGAGCTGCTCGGGTGGTTCCTGCACACGGCGCAGCCGGGCGCCTCCGGCGGCAACTCGGCGTTCGGCGCGGTACTCGACTACCCGAACGACCGCTGGGTCGCCAAGCTCGAAACGACCGAGGTGCAGGAGCAGTTCAATCCGTCGGTGGGTTTCGTCCGCCGGCTGAACTACCGCCGCTACGCGCCGCAGATCGGGTTTCAGCCGCGGCCCAGGAACAACTCATTCGTACGGCAGTACCGCTTCGGCATCACCGTCGACACGATGACCGATCTCCACAACGAGCTGCTCTCGCGCGACATCAACCTCTCGCTCTTCGGCCTCAACACCCAGCAGCAGGAAAACCTTTTCGTCAGCGCCATTCGCCGCCGCGAACGCCTCGACGCCCCGTTCGCCATCAGCAAGACCATCACGCTGCCGATGGGTGCGATCTACGAGACGACGCGGTTCCGCGTCCAGGGCCAGACCGCCAACCGGCGGCCCGTCGCGCTGTTCGCCAGGGTCGAAACGGGCGACTTTTATTCCGGCACGCGCGTCGAACGACAGGCCAATCTGTCGATCCGGCTCCGCCCCGGGTTCTTCATCTTCCTCAACGGCCAGTGGAACAACATCCAGCTCGCCGAGGGACGCTTCACGACGCGGCTCTTCCGCCTCGTGGGCGAAACGCAGTTCAGCCCGTTCATCTCGCTCGTCAACAACATCCAGTACGACTCGCAGAGCGCCGTGCTCGGGTGGCAGTCGCGCTTCCGCTGGATCCTCACGCCCGGCAACGACCTGTACGTCGTGTACACGCACAACTGGCTGGACGACCCGCTCCTCAACCGTCTGACGACGCTCGACACCCGCGCCGCGTCGAAGATTCTGTACACGTATCGTTTCTGACGGCCGATGATCAGACTGCACTCGGGAGCGCGACGGCTCCCTTTAACGGTGACCCTCCTCTGCGCCTGGGCCTCGCTCGCCTCGGCCCAGCAGCCCGTGTCGGGCGCGCAGCCGGTGCCCGCCGCGCTGCAGCAGAACGGCCAGGCGACACAGGCCTCCGCGAGCGGCGAGCGGCGCCGCGTGCAGGCCGTCCGCCTCGGCGACGGCGATGCGATCGCGCTCGACGGCCGGCTCGACGAACCGGTCTGGACCCGTGCGGTGCCCGCAAGCGACTTCATCCAGATCGACCCCGACAACGGCCAGCCCGCCACCGAGAAGACCGAGGTGCGCATCGCCTTCAACGCCGACGCGCTCTACATCGGCGTCACCTGCTACGACTCGGACCCGAACGGCTCGATTGCGTACCAGCGCCGCCGCGACGAAGGGCTTCCCTCCGACGACAAGATTCGGTGGACGATCGACACCTTCCTCGACGCCCGCAGCGGCTACTTCTTCGAGATGAACCCGCTCGGCGCGATGTCGGACGCGCTGATGGGCACCAACGGGCAGAACCGGGCGTGGGACGGCATCTGGAACGCCCGGGCGCGCCGCAGCGAGATCGGCTGGACGCTCGAAATCGAGCTCCCGTTCCGGACCTTCAACTTCAACCCGAACAGCGACACGTGGGGCATCAATTTCGAGCGCACCATCCAGCGCAAGAACGAAACGAGCATCTGGAGCGGCTGGGCGCGCAACCAGGGGCTTCAGCGGATGACCAACGCCGGCCTCGTCACCGGCATCGAGGGCGCCACGCAGGGACACGGCCTCGACATCAAGCCGTACGGGGCCTACATCGCCCAGGCGTCGCCCGGCCGGAGCAGCCCCGGGATGACCGGCGACGCGAGCGCCGGCGTCGACTTCTTCTACAACCCGACGCCGCTCCTGCGCGCCAATTTCACCGTCAATACCGACTTCGCGCAGACCGAGGTCGATCAGCGCCAGGTCAACCTCACGCGCTATTCGCTGTTCTTCCCCGAGCAGCGCGATTTCTTCCTGGACGGCGCCACGTTCCTCGATTTCGCCAGCGACCCCAGCCGCAACAACTTCGACCGCAACAATACCGACGATCAGGTCATTCCCTTCTTCAGCCGGCGTATCGGCCTGAGCGCCGGCGCGACACCGCAGCGGATCGATTTCGGCACCAAGGTCACCGGGCAGCTGGGCGCGCAGGACGTCGGCCTCCTCCACGTGCGCACCGGCGAGGACGAGGGGTTCACGAGCGAGGACTTCGTCGTCGCCCGCGTCAAGCGGCGCGTCATGATGCAGTCGTCCATCGGGGCCCTGTACACCCGCCGCGATCCGGTCGCCGCCGGCACCGGCACGCGCCACACCGCGGGACTCGACATGTCCCTGGCCACCTCGACATTTCGCGGCAATCAGAACCTCGAGGTCAAGGCGTGGTTCCTGCACGCGGCGCGGCCCGGCGTGTCGACCGGCAACTCCGCGTTCGGCGGCAGCCTCGAGTACCCGAACGATCGCTGGAATCTGCGGTTCGAGACGACGGAGGTTCAGGCGAACTTCGACCCGGCGGTCGGATTTCTGCGCCGCCAGAACTACCGGCGCTACGCGCCGTGGCTTCGATTCCGGCCGCGGCCGCGCAACAACCCGTATATCCGGCAGTTCTGGTTCGACGGCACCATCGACACGATGACGGATCTGCGGAACCAGCTGCTGAACCGCGACCTGGAGTTTACGCTGTTCGGCATGCAGTTCCAGTCGGGCGACTTCTTCGCCATCACTGCCACCGACCGCCGCGAGCGGCTCGACGCGCCGTTTGCGATCAGCCGCACCATCATGCTGCCGCGTGGGGCCACCTACGACTACTCGCGGTTCCGCATCAATGGACGGACGGCGGAGCGGCGCATGCTCTCGATCAACGGACGGGTCGAGACCGGCGAGTTCTACTCCGGCACGCGCACGCAGCGGCAGATGAACCTCAACGTCCGCATGCGGCCGGGACTCATCATGTACCTCACGGGGGAATGGAACAGCGTCCGGCTGGCCGAGGGTCGCTTCGCCACGCGGCTCTACCGCCTGGTCGGCGAAACGCAGCTCAATCCCTTCGTATCGCTCGTCAACGACGTGCAGTACGACACCCAGAGCGCGGTGCTCGGCTGGCAGTCGCGCTTCCGGTGGATTCTCACCCCCGGCAACGACCTGTACGTGGTGTACACGCACAACTGGCTGGACGACCCGCTGCTCAACCGGTTTGCGACGCTCGACCGGCGCGCCGCGTCGAAGATTCTCTACACCTACCGGTTCTGATCCGCCCACGGGCCACGGAGACACAGAGACACGGAGAACCTTTGATCACCACTCCGTGACTCCGTGTCCCCGTGGCTTGTGAACTCAGTACGTAGGGCGCGTCCGCGCAGAGAACGCGCCGGCGGACCCGCCGGGCCGTCAATGAACCATACTCGCCGGGCGCTGCGCATCCATCACGCGGGCGATCGCCGAGGTCAACTCCCCCTCCGGCACATCGAAGGGGCCGCCGACCACGGCCCCGAGCGTCATCTCGATCGCAATCACGACTCCGCCGCCCTCGAACGGGCTGACGATCCAGCTGAACCCCCTCAGGGCGATCGGACGATCCGGCGGCGCGTCGGGATGTCTGGCGCGGTCCAGAGCGCGAAGCATGCTCTGGAGCACCGCCGCCACGTCGGCGTCGGTCCACCCCCGCGGCTCCCGCGACACCGGCGCAATCACCTCGCTCGTCGCGTGATTGTCGCCGCGCAGCCAGATCTCGACTGGAAACTGCATTCACAAATAGGCTACTTCAGGAATCAGGCCCCAGGGCGCAGGCTTCAGAGGCGCTCCAGCTGCGCCTCGAGTTCGCGCGCCGAAGTCGCGGGCGTCTGGCACGCGAAGTCGCGGCAGAGGTACGCCGTCGCGCGCCCGTCGCGCGGCTCGAGCGCGGCCGTCCACGGGAGCAGCCGCGACAGCGCGTCGCGGTGCCCGCCCGCGCGCGGCACGACGACCGCCGACGGGAGATAGCGGCGCCGGACGACATCGGTGAGGGCCTGCGTGCCGGCCGCCCCCGGTTCGCCGGCAATGACGATCTGCGGAACGCCGGCGTGGCGCATCGACAGCGCCGCGAGCATCATGGGCACCCCGCGGCCCTGCGTCGACATCACCCTCGCGAATGCGCCGAACGTCCGTTCGATCCGCGCCGCCATGGCCTCGTCGCCGGTCAGGTGCGACAGCACCAGCAGGTTCATCACCGCCACCGAACTCGCCGCCGGTTCGGCGCCGTCGTACTCTTCCTTCAGCCGCAGGAGCACGGACCCGTCGTGGCCCGTCGTGCTGAACCAGGCGCCGCCAGAGGGGTCCCAGAACAGCTCGTCCATGCGCTGCTGCAGCGCGAGCGCCCATTCGAGCCAGAGGGGATCGCCGTCGGCCTGCAACAGCTCGAGCAGGCCGAACGTGAGGTACGCGTAATCTTCCGCGTACCCCGCCACCGCGGCATGGCGGTTGCGAAAGCGGCGCAGCAGGGTGCCCTCGGCCCCGTTCCAGAGGTGCGTGCGGATGAACCGGGCGGCCCGGCGGGCGGCCGCCACATACTCCGCGCCGTCGTCGAGCACTCGTCCGGCGCGTGCGTACGCGGCAATCATCAGCCCGTTCCACGCCGTCAGAACCTTGTCGTCGAGATGCGGCCGCGGGCGCGTCGACCGCACCTCGAAGAGCCGTGTGCGCGCGCGCGCGAGCGCGGCCACGACGTCCTCCTCTGTCGATCCGGTCAGCGACGAGACCTCCCCGATCGTCGCCGCGGTGTACAGCAGATTCTGCTCCGTGAACTCGTTCTGCGGATCGAACGGGGCGTTGCCGCCGGGCCGGACCCCGTACCGCGCGCGGAAGATGGCGGCGTCGCCGGCGGCGAGTGCCCCGTCAATCTCGCGGTCGTGCCAGACGTAGAAGGCGCCCTCGCGCTTCGCGGGATGGTGGTCGGCAGCCGGCGACGAGTCCGGAGGCAGGCTGTCGGCGTCTTCCGCGGAATAGAACCCGCCGTCCGGGTGTGTCAGGTCGCGCCGTACGTATTCGAGGGTGTCGCGCGCGGCCTCGGCGAAGAACCGGTCGCCCGTCAGCTGCGCGGCTTCCACGAAAGCGAGAACGAGCTGTGCCTGGTCGTACAGCATCTTCTCGAAGTGCGGCACCCGCCACTCCGCGTCCACCGAATAGCGATGGAATCCGCCGCCGATGTGGTCGCGCATGCCGCCGAGCGCCATGGCCCGCAGCGTCGCCAGCGCCATATCGCGCGGCTCGGCGGCCTCGGTCCGCCGGTGCTCGCGGAGCAGGAACAGCAGCTCGCTCGGACGCGGAAACTTCGTGCCGCTGCCGAAGCCGCCCCGGCGATGGTCGAACGCCGCGGCGAACTCGCGCACGCCGTCGGCGAGCACGCCGGCATCAGGCGCCTCGCCTGCGCCGCCCTGCGTCCCGTACCCGCGGAGGCGCTCGACAATGGCGCCGGCCGACTGCTCCACCCTGCCGCGCTCCTCGCGCCAGACCCGGGCGATTTCCTCGAGCACCTCCACAAATCCCGGCCGCCCCCAGCGGGAGCTCGGCGGGAAGTAGGTGCCGCCGTAGAACGGCTGGAGCGACGGCGTCAGCCAGACGCTCATCGGCCACCCGCCCGCGCCGGTCGTCAGCTGGACAAACGTCATGTAGACCCGGTCCACGTCGGGACGTTCCTCGCGGTCCACCTTGATCGACACAAAGTGCGCGTTGAGCCGGTCGGCGATCGCGGCGTTCTCGAAGCTCTCGTGCTCCATGACGTGGCACCAGTGGCACGTGGAGTAGCCGACCGAGAGAAAGATCGGCTTGTCCTCGCCTCGCGCCTTCTCGAAGGCGGCTTCCCCCCACGGATACCAGTCGACCGGGTTGTCCTTGTGCTGGAGGAGGTAGGGGCTCTGTTCGGCGGCGAGACGATTAGACATATAGGCGTTGGCCCGAATCCTGAGGCCCAGTCAGTTGTGTGGCATCGGCTTCGGCGGGGGCATCCGCAGCAACCGCGCCTTTACGGCCTGGAACTGCGGCGTGTCGCGCGTGCCGCCCCTCTGCCGCGCCACCTCGTCCCGGAGACGCTCGATGCGATCTTGCGGCGACGGGTGGCTGGAGAAGAACGTCTCGACGCTGCCCGGGTTGCGCGCCTGCTCGCGCTGCAGGATCTCGAACAGCTCCACCATGCCGCGCGCGTCCCACCCGGCGCGCCGCATGAGCTGCAGGCCCACCCGATCGGCTTCCCGCTCGTCGTCGCGGCTGAACTTGAGAAAGATCCCGTTGGTCAGCAGGCCGGCGGCCGCCTGCGCGGTGCCCGCGCCGCCCCCGTTGCCGAGCACGGCGCCGAGCAGGCCGAGCCCGAGGTTGGCCACAAGCCCCTTGGTGAGCTGGCTGGCCGCATGGCGTTGTGCGATGTGCGCCACCTCGTGCGCCAGCACGCCTGCCACCTGCGACTCGGTGGTGGCGGCATGCAGGACGCCGCGATTGATCCAGACGGGGCCGCCCGGGAGCGCGAACGCGTTGATGTCGCGGTAGTCGGCCAGGGCGAAGCTGTAGGGGTAGGCCGGGCCGGCGGCCTGCCGCGCCATCCGACCGCCCATCGCCCGAACGTAGGCGGTCGCCTGCGCGTCGCGCACTTCGGGCGTCTCCTTGCGCACCTGCGCGTTCGCCTCGCGGCCGATCTCGATCTCCTGCTCGACAGAGACGAGCGAGAACTGCGCGGCCCCCGTCGCTGCCGACAGCCACGCCGCCGCAATCGCGACTGCAAGTCGAAGCAGCCGCGTCATGTGCGGGGCGCCGGAGCCGCGGGCATGTCGTCGGGCCGCCGCCGCCGCAGGCGCGCGTAGGCGGCGGTGAACTCCACGCCGTACATCAGGATGACCGAGGACACGTAGATCCACAGCAAGAATACGACCACGGCCGTAATCGATCCATGGATCAGCGTCAGCCGGCCGCTGCGGCCGATGTACCAGGAGAAACCGCTCCACGCCCCGCGCCACAGGATGCCGGTGAGCACGGCGCCCACCCAGACGTCTCGAAACCGCGTCTTGGCGTTCGGGATGAAGTAGTACAGCAGCCCGACGGCAACAATGGGGACGCCGGTGGCCGCGTACGTGAACGTCAGTGTCTGCAGCGCCCGCAGCCACTCGAACCGCGCCAGCATCACACCGAACCACGATGCCTCGGCCACGTCGACGGCGCTCACCAGGAGGAGCCCGAGAATCATCATGCCGCCGCTGGCGACCAGCATCAGGAACGACACGAGCCGGTGCTTGAGAAAGCTGCGCTGCTTCTCGACGCCCCACGCCTCGTTGACGGCGCTCGTGATCGCGCCGAACACGCCGAGCGACGCCCAGATGAGCGCCAGACCGCCGGCCACGCCGACCTGCACGCTCGATTCACGGAACGCATCGAGCTGCGTGGTGACGAAATCGAACTGCGTCGGGAAGTAGCGGAGCACGAAGGCAAGCACGGCCTGGCGGTCGCCCTCGTCGGCGGTGACCGAGCCCAGGATCGAGATGACGAGCAGCAGGAACGGGAAGAGCGACAGGAGCGCGTAGTAGGCAATCGAGGCCGCGTGCGTCAGGTCGTTGCCGTTCACCAGCCGCACCAGTCCCCGCCAGGCGGCCAGGCACGACACGCGAACCTCGGCGCGCAGGCGGACCGCCATCGGGACGGGCTCAGCGGCGCTGCTTGGCACGCTGATCCTGGATCTCATGCTTCTTGATCTTGCTGTAGAGCGTCGGACGGTAGAGCCCGAGGATCTGCGCGGCCTCCTGCTTGTTCCAATTCGTTCGCTGGAGCGTCTGGACGATGGCCATCTTCTCGATTTCGGCGAGCGTGCAGTTCGGCGGAATCGTGAACGCCTGCGAAGGCGCCCCGTCATCGCGGATCGCGTCCGGCAGGTCGACCGGCTGAATCTCGCCTGTCTTGGACACCAGCACGGCCCGCTCGATGGCATTCTCGAGCTCGCGGACGTTGCCCGGCCACGGATTCCGGATGAGCAGGTGGTACGCCGCCGGCGAAATCGATCGGACGTGCTTCTGGTAGCGCTCGTTGAACCGCGCAAGGAACTGATTGCAGAGCAGCGGAATGTCCTCGGTGCGCTCGCGCAGCGGCGGCACGCGAAGCGTTATCGTGTTGATCCGGAAGTACAGGTCCTCGCGGAGCGTACCCTCGCCGAGCGCCGTCTCGAGATCGACGTTCGTGGCGCAGATCAGCCGGAAGTCCACCCGCACGAGCCGATCGCTGCCGATCGGCCGGTACTCGCGCTCCTGCAGCACCCGGAGCAGCTTCGTCTGCAGGTACGGCGGCATCTGGCCGATTTCATCCAGCAGGAGCGAGCCTCCCTCCGCCATCTCGAACAGGCCGACCTTGTCGGCGCCGGCGCCGGTGAACGCGCCCTTCCGGTAGCCGAACAGCTCGCTCTCGATGAGATCCTTCGGGATCGCCGCGCAGTTGATCTTGATGAACGGCCCTCGGACGCGGTTCGAGTTGTGGTGAATCGCGTTGGCGATGAGCTCCTTGCCGGCGCCGCTTTCCCCCTGAATGAGGATGTTGGCGTCGCTGGCCGCCACGCGCTCGACCAGCTCGAACAGCTCCCTCATCTTCTTGCTCTGTCCGACGACGTTCGCCAGGCTGTACTGGCCGCGGATCCGCTCCTTGAGCTGCGTGTGTTCGGCCCTGGCCTGCGTCTGCTCGATCGCGCGGCGGATGAGATCCGTCAGCCCGTCCCGGCTGACCGGCTTCTCGAGGAAGAAGAACGCGCCCGCCTGCCCCGCCTCGACCGCCCGGGCCAGCGTCCCCTGGCCGCCGATGATGATGACCTCAGGACCTTCGTCGATGGCTTTCAGCCGGCGCAGCAGCGCGACGCCGTCGCCGTCCGGGAGCATCAGATCGGTGAGGACCACATCGGGACGCCACTGCTTGAAGATTTCCTCGCCACGCGTGCCGATGAGCGCGGTGCGGACCTCGTAGCCGTCCGCCTCGAGGACCATCGTCAGCCACTCGGTCATGGCCGGCTCGTCGTCAATGGCGAGCACGCGGCGGCGGCGCTTGAGCGTGGACGAGGACGCACTCGGCATGGGGCTGCCTGCAGGGATGGCGGCTCTTACAAACCTGTTTCCAATCAATGCGCCGCGCGGTCAATTGTCGTGAAACACGACAGTCTGTACATAATACATACAGGTGCGGTTTGTCGTCGATTCGGTCCTATAATCCGGCCATGTCCGACGCGAAGGCTCCCGTCCCTTCAGCGCCGCCCTCCTCCGCGCCGCGGCCGGTGGCCGAGGGGTGCCGCGACGAGGCGATGATCTGCGAGCGATGCGGCAAGGCGGAGATGTACCGGATGCATGCCGTGTGGCGCTGCCCCGAGTGCGGCTTCAAGACGGACTGCTGCGGATGGTGAACGTTCCACGCGTTCATGGATCGCATCGCTAGTCGCGTTCGCACCGACTCCCAGGAATTCCGCGACAACCAGGCCCGGATGACCGGCCTCGTCAGACAGCTGCGGGACCGGCTCACCGTCTGCGCCCAGGGCGGGGGACCGAAGTATCTCGATCGGCACCGCGAGCAGGGGAAGCTTCCCGTTCGCGAGCGGATCGACCGGCTGCTCGACGCGGGATCGCCGCTGCTCGAGCTCTCGCCGCTGGCGGCGTGGGACATGTACGACAACGACGCGCCGGGAGCGGGGCTCGTCACCGGGATCGGACGGGTGGAGGGCCGGGAGGTCCTGATTGTCGCCAACGACGCCACCGTCAAAGGCGGCACCTACTACCCGATCACCGTCAAGAAGCACGTGCGCGCGCAGCAGATCGCCCTCGAGAACCGGCTGCCGTGCGTGTATCTGGTCGATTCGGGAGGCGCGTATCTGCCGCTGCAGGCCGAGGTCTTCCCCGACCGCGAGCACTTCGGGCGCATCTTCTTCAACCAGGCCCGCATGTCGGCCGAGGGCATTCCGCAGATTGCCGTGGTGATGGGGTCCTGCACGGCGGGCGGCGCGTACGTGCCGGCCATGTCGGACGAAACGATCATCGTCAAGGGAACGGGCACGATCTTTCTGGGCGGGCCGCCGCTCGTCAAGGCCGCGACCGGCGAGGACGTCACCGCCGAGGATCTGGGCGGCGCCGACGTCCACACGCGGCACTCCGGCGTCGCCGACTACCTCGCCGACGACGACGCGCATGCGATTGCGCTGGCGCGCACGATCGTCTCCACGCTCAACTCGCGCAAGACGCTGCCGGCCGACATCGCGCCGGTGGAAGACCCGGCGTACGACCCGGCGGAGATCTACGGCATCGTCCCGGCCGATCTGCGCAAGGCGTACGACGTGCGGGAGGTCATCGCGCGGCTCGTCGACGGTTCGCGACTCGACGAGTTCAGGGAGCGGTACGGCGCGACGCTGGTGACCGGATTCGCGCGACTCCACGGGTATCTGGTCGGCATCGTCGCCAGCAACGGCGTGCTCTTCTCGGAATCGGCGCTCAAGGCGACGCACTTCATCGAGCTGTGCAACCTGCGGCAGATTCCGCTGATTTTCCTGCAGAACATCACCGGCTTCATCGTGGGACGGCAGTACGAGCGCGGCGGCATCGCGAAGGACGGCGCCAAGATGGTCCACGCGGTGGCCAATTCGGTGGTGCCGAAGTTCACCGTGATCGTCGGCGGGTCGTTCGGCGCCGGCAACTACGGCATGTGCGGCCGGGCGTACGACCCCCGCCTGCTGTGGATGTGGCCCAACGCCCGGATCTCGGTGATGGGCGGCGAGCAGGCCGCCACCGTGCTCGCGACCGTCAAGCGGGAGCAGCTCGCACGCGAAGGGGGGACGCTGACCGGGAGCGACGAGGCCGCCATCCGCCAGCCGATTCTCGACACCTACGAGGCTGAAGGGTCGCCCTACTACTCCACGGCCCGCCTCTGGGACGACGGGATTCTCGACCCCGCGCGGACGCGGGAGGCGCTCGCCCTCGGGCTGTCGGCGGCCTTCAACGCGCCCGTGCCGCCGCCGAAATTCGGAGTGTTCCGGATGTAACCACGAAGACCACGAAGGGACCTTCGTGAGCTTCGTGGTTCCGGTGCGTTCATGTTCCGCCGCCTGTTGATCGCCAATCGCGGTGAGATCGCCGTGCGCATCATCCGCGCCTGCCGCGAGCTGGGCATCGAGTCGGTCGCCGTCTATTCCGACGCCGACGCCCGCGCGCCGCACGTCGCGCTGGCCGATCGCGCGCTGCGCATCGGCCCGCCGCCGCCGCTCCAGAGCTATCTCGCCGTCGAGGCCGTGCTCGGAGCCGCGCGCGAGAGCGGCGCCGACGCCGTTCACCCCGGCTACGGGTTCCTCGCCGAGAACGCCCGCTTCGCCGCCGCGTGCGTGGAGGCCGGGCTGGTGTTCGTCGGGCCGCCGGCTGCAGTGATCGCGCGCCTCGGGTCGAAAATTGCCGCGCGCCAGGTCGCGGCCGAGGCCGGCATTCCGGTCGTACCCGGGGCGATTCCGGCCGACCAGCGCGACGAGACGATCGCGCTGGCCGCACGCCGAGTCGGCTTTCCCGTCCTCATCAAGCCCGCCGAGGGGGGCGGCGGCATCGGCATGAAGGCCGTGCACGACGAGGCGACGCTGGGGGCCGCGACGGCACAGGCGCGCCGCGAAGCCACCGCCGCATTCGGCGACGGCACGCTGTACGTCGAGCGTCTCATCGAGCGCCCGCGCCATGTCGAACTGCAGGTCCTCGTGGATCACGACGGCCGCGTGGTGCACCTGTTCGAACGCGAATGCTCCTTGCAGCGCCGGCATCAGAAGATCGTCGAGGAATCCCCGTCCACCGCGCTCACGCCGCGCCTGCGCGCGCGCATGGGAGAGGCGGCGGTCGCGCTTGCGCGCGCCCCCGCGTACCGCAATGCCGGCACCGTGGAGTTTCTGCTCGACGGCGCCGGGGATGACGCCCGCTTCTACTTCCTCGAGATGAACACGCGCCTCCAGGTGGAGCACCCTGTCACCGAGCAGGTCACCGGCATCGACATTGTCCAGGCACAGATCGCCATCGCCGCCGGGGAGCCGCTTCCGTGGTCGCAGGACGAGATCACGCAGCGCGGCCACGCGATTGAGGTCCGGGTGTATGCGGAGGACCCCGCGCACAACGACCTGCCACAGGCGGGGCCGCTCCTGCTCTACCGCGAGCCCACGCTGCCGGGCGTGCGCATCGACAGCGGCGTCGTCGAAGGCGGCGACATCCCGGTGCAGTACGACCCGCTCATCGCGAAGCTGGTCGCATGGGCTGACACGCGCGAGGCCGCGCGGCGCCGCGCCCTGGCCGCCCTCCGCACCTGTCCGATTCTGGGTGTGAAGACCAACATCCCGTTCCTGATTGCGCTGCTCGAGCACCCGCGGGTGGTCGCCGGAGCGATCGATACGGGACTCGTGAACGAGGAACGCAGGGCGCTGCTCGACCGGTCGACCGGCGACCCGCCGCCGGAGGCCGTGGCCGTGGCGATGGCGGCTTCGGACGCGCCGCAGACACGCCCAGCGCCCCACGGGGCGGTCGATCCGTGGGTCAGGCTGCGAGGCTGGCGTGGCTGACCGGCCCTGCGACATCACCGATCTTGGGAACGGGCGCTACCGCGTGTCAGACGCCGCGCGGCAGCGTCTCGCGCACGCGGCAGGCCCCCCGGAGGCGCGCTGGGTCTTTCTCGACGGTCGTGTCTACGTCATCGACACCCGCGGCCCGGCACCCGCCGCCGCGGGCGCGCGCGGCCGGGCGCACGACGACGAGATGGCGCTGGCATCGCCGATGCCCGCGACCGTCGCCGCGATCCATGTCACGGTGGGACAGACCGTCGCGCAGGGCGACCTGCTCGTGATGCTCGAGGCGATGAAGATGGAACTTCCCATCACGGCGCCGCGCGACGGACGAGTCAGGGTCGTCCGGTGCGCACCCGGAGAGCTGGTGCAGCCGGGCGTGGCGCTGGTCGAGCTGGAGTGACACGCCGGCGCCAGACCGGCCGGCCGATTCTGTAGGATCCACCGATGCCGGTCCTCACCGGGATTGAACCGACCGCCCGGGATCTCGACGACATCGTCGACCACCTGCGCCGGTCGTGGACGGCGACGATGACCGTGCGCCGGCAGTCGGGCGAGGACGTCGGCTATCGCGAAATCTTCGTCTCGCTCGACGGCGAGCGGATCGGCATGCTGCAGCACGGCGACGCGATGACCAGAGACATCGAGCCGGGCACCCATCGCCTGCAGGCGCACAACACGCTGTTCTGGAAGACGCTCGAGTTCACGGTCGGCGCGGGCGAGCATGCGACCTTCCGCGCGGCCAACACCGCCGGCTGGGGCACCTATTCGGTGTGGGCGCTCCTCATCGGCTTTCTGGGCGCCGGACCGCTCTACGTCTCGCTCGAGCGGCAAACCTGATCAGAAGCTTGACACTGCTTCGCTCGCTCCCGATGAGCGCGATCGAGACCATTCAGCGGTTCATCGAGCAGCACGAGTGAGTCTCCCCGCCCGAGAGGGCGGCGCCGTGCTTTTCCGGAAGGAGTGCAGAACACCACGGGTGGGCGTTCATCCAAATCCTTCGAAAAGCCGATAAGTATCGCGAAGCCCTGACTCTTTCGGTAATCCAGGAGGCAATCGCCAGCTCATGAGTCGAGTGTCCAGGCTGCTCCTGTTACTGCTGGCGATGCTCTGCGTGCTGGGCATCTGGTGGCCCCAACCGGGTGGGGCGATGTTCCAATGGCTCCCAGGCAGCAGCGACGCCGGCAATGACGCCATCCGCTACCGTACTGGCATTCCCTCTGACGCCGTCGCGCGCCTGCAGCGCAGGATTGACGCGGGTACGACCGAGTTGCAATTCGACGCGAAGGGCGGATATCTGGACTCGGTACTGCAGGAGCTGAAGATTCCCGTCTCTTCTCAGACGCTTGTCTTTTCCAAGACCAGCGGGCAACGCGAACTCATTTCGCCTGCGAGGCCCCGGGCTCTGTACTTTCATCACGACGTCTACGTGGGCTGGGTGCAGGGCGGCCGAGCGCTCGAGATCGCCTCAATGGACCCGAATCTGGGTGCGGTCTTTTACACGCTCAGCCAGGAGAAGACGGCACAACCCACGTTCCAGCGCCAGACGCAGGCCTGCCTCCAGTGTCACGATTCTCCATCGCTCACGAGCGGCGTGCCTGGCTTGATCGTGAAATCCGTGTATCCGGACAAGGATGGCGAGCCGATCGTCTCGGCCGGGACATTCGTGACGAGCGACCAGAGTCCGCTGAAGGAACGCTGGGGGGGATGGTACGTGACAGGCACGCACGGCACACAGGTCCACATGGGCAACGCGATCGCCGACGACACCCAGGGCGCCCCCCATCTCAACCTGATGGGCGGCGCCAACGTCACCGACTTGAGCACGCGAATCGACACGCAGCCATACCTGAGCGCGCACAGCGACATCGTTGCCTTGATGGTGCTCGAACACCAGAGCCGGGTGCACAACCTGATCACTCGAGCGAGCTACCGTGCGCGCATGGCGCTGTACTTCGATGAGGTGCGGAACACGGAGCTGAGGCGGAGCGCGGGGTATCTCCCTGACAGCACCCTTGGCCTCGTCCGACGCGAGGCCGAACCGCTCGTACGGGCGATGCTCTTCGTCGAGGAGGCGCCGCTGACCGAGCCTGTGTCCGGAACATCCGGTTTCTCGAGGGACTTCGCCAGCCAGGGACCGCGAGATCACAAGGGTCGTTCTCTTCTGGACCTGGACCTCACGCAGAGGCTCTTTCGGTATCCGTGCAGCTACCTGATCTACTCGGAATCGTTCGACGCGCTGCCCGTCCCTGTCAAGGACTACGTGTACCGCCGGCTGTGGGACGTGCTGAGCGGCGAAGACGCGAGCAACGGGTTCGCGCACCTGTCGCGTGGCGATCGAACGGCCATCATGGATATTCTCCTGGAGACCAAGCCTGATTTCGCAGCGTGGCGCACGACGCACGCGTCACGGTGAGTGTGTGTTGGAGGGACAGAACATGCGAACTGCACAAGACATGCGATCGGCCCTGGTCGTATCCCTTTGCGCCGTTATCTGCCTTTCGGTGCCGTTCCAGCGCCCCGTCAGCGGGCAGGCGACGGCCTGGGTACGGACAGGCGGCCCCTCCGGCGGGATCGGGTATGACATCAGAGCGCGTCCGGACAATCCGGATGTCATGTATGTCACGGATGCGCTCGCCGGCGTGCACAAGAGTGACAACGGCGGTCTGACCTGGAGGAGCATCAATCAAGGCATCGACGCACGCCAGGGCCCTTCAAACGACCAGATCCCGGCATTCTGCATCACGATCGATCCGAACAATCCGAATGTGCTCTGGGTCGGCGTGCAGGAACTGAGCGGCGTCTACCGTTCCCAAGATGGGGGCACCACGTGGGACAAACGCACGAACGGCATCGTGGAACCGTTCGGCCTGACGGTGCGCGGCATCACCGTGCAGCCCGGCAACTCGAACGTCGTGTACGCCGCCGGCGAGATCGGCAGCGTCAATTGGGCGGGGCGCCAGATCGATGGCAAGTTCTTCGACCTGGTACGGGGTGTCGTGTACAAGTCCAGCGACGGCGGACAGAATTGGCGGGCCGTCTGGCGTGGCGACAACCTGGCGCGGTACGTGATCCTCGATCCCACCAGTCCAGACACCGTGTACGTATCGACTGGGATATTCGATCGAGAGGCTGCCAATTCCCGGGCGGAATTCAACGAGGCTGGTGGCGTCGGCATCCTGAAGAGCACCAACGGCGGCGCGTCCTGGACCACGATCAACGACGGTCTGCGCAATCTGTACGTCGGGTCGCTCTTCATGCATCCTCGGGATCCGAAAACGCTCCTGGCGGGCACCGGCAACGAGGCCTATCCCGATGGCGGCGGTATCTATCTGACAACCGACGGCGGGACCACGTGGCAACAGCGGGACGGAGAGGCCATTACGTCCGTGGAGTTCTCGACGAACAATCCCGATATTGCCTACGCGTCTGGCAGCCGGGAGTTCTACCGCAGTAGTGATGGGGGGCAGACGTGGCGTGCCTACCTCAATCGCAACGGGCAATCATGGGGACCCGCCGGCATCCTGACCGGATTTCCGATCGACTTTCAGGTCGATCCGCGCGATTCACTGCGACTCTTCGTGAACAACTACGGTGGCGGCAACTTTCTTACCACGGACGGCGGGGCATCCTGGGCTCTGGCGAGCACCGGCTACACCGGCGCAGAGGTGAGGGACGTGGCCGTGAGTCGTCAGAATCCGGCCGTGATTTACGCCAATACCAAGAGCGGTCCGTTCAAGAGCACAGACGGGGGACAGTCGTGGGCCGGCATCAACCCTGTCGAGCTGCGGTCGGTCAGTGAAGGCGCGCGGGTCGCCGTCGATCCGGAGGATCACAACCACGTGTTGATGTCCTCGGCCCATCAGGGTTTGACGTACGAGAGTCTGGATGGCGGAAGCACCTGGCGGCTCGTGACGGACTATGACGAGGAGCTGCGGGGCCTGTCCCCGGCCAATCGCTTCCAGCAGGGCATGCAGGTGTTTGCGTTTGCCCCGTCATGGCGCCTGAAAGTGTACGGCGGGTTCGGATATCAGGGGTGTGTCCTGTTGCTGGAGGCCTGCGACACGCCGACGATCGTCGGCGTGCTGACGTCTGAGGACGGTGGCTCCACGTGGGTGCGTCGAACGGGAACCGGTTTCGACACCATGACGGTTCCGGCGATCGCCGTACACCCCAGGGACCGCGACACCGCATGGGCCGGAACGATGGGCAGAGGCGTCTTCAAGACGACCGACGGCGGGAGCCGCTGGACCGCGGCGTCGACTGGCCTGGCGGACCTGAACGTCGAATCGCTCGCGTCCGATCCGACACGTCCCGAGATTCTGTACGCAGGCACGTCCTCCAGAGGTCTCTTCAAGAGCCGCGACGGTGGCGTGACATGGGCGGCCAGCAGTACGGGCATGAAAGCCAACGAGGAGATCAAAGCCATCACGGTGAATCCCAGCCAGCCCGATGTCGTGTACGCCGGTTCCTATGCCTCTGGTGTCTATGCGAGCACGAACGGCGGCGCGTCATGGGTGCTGACGAACGCCGGTCTCCGCAACCGTGCCATTCGTGCCCTTACGATTTCGGCAGACGGACGTGTTCTCTATGCGGGAACCTTCGGTGAAGGGGTCTTTCGCCTGGGAGCTGTTTCGGGCGCCGCCACATCACGCTGACGTCCGGCGGGACACCACCGCGTTTCCGAGAAGGGCCCCCGCCTCTCACGCAGTTGCGGATATCGGCACCTCGGTCATGACGTTTGCCGGGTTGCGATGGCATCGACTGACGCCCGTATTGACACTGACCGGAGGATGGCCTGGTGGTCCGAACGGTCCGCCAGATGTGCAATACTCACATCCTCATTTCGGCCGCTCCGCCTTCGCGCGCGCCGCGCGCGCCGGCCGGACCGGCCCCTACATCGGAGCAGACAACAGATGGCTACCTTCGTGCGACACGCTGATGTGGACTGGACCGGGACGCTCATGGACGGCAACGGCACCGCCAAAGCGGGCACCGGCGCATTTTCGGTGCCGGTGACGTTTCCGAGCCGTATCGCCCCTGAAGGCGACGGCAAGACGACGCCCGAGGAATTCATGGCGGCGTCGCACGCCGTCTGTTACGGGATGGTGCTGGTCAACACGATTGGCAAGCAGGGCGGCAAGGCGCGCCGCGTGCGCGTGACCGCCACCGTCACCGGCGACAAGAGCGACGCCGGCCTCAAGGTCGTCTCGTCGCACCTCAAGGCCGTCGTCGAAGGCCTGGAAGGCATCGACCGCGCGAAACTGGGGGAACTGGCGAGCGGCGCCGAGAAGGGCTGCCCGATCTCGAACGCCATCCGCGGATCGGTCGCGATTACCGTGGAGGCGCAGGCGGTCTAGCTATTTCTTCTCGCCCTCAGCCTGCATCGACAGGTAGCGCTCGTAGCCCATCTCCTTGATCATGTGGAGCTGGGCCTCGAGCCAGTCGACGTGCTCCTCTTCGTCCTTGAGGAGCGTCGAGAACAGCTCGCGCGACGCGTCGTCGCCCTGCTCGCGTGACACGCGGATCGCCTTGTTGTACATGGCGACCGCGTTCACCTCGAGCTTGTAGTCGGACTCGATCTGCGCGCGCACGCTGTCGCCGACATTGAGCGCGAGCGGCTCCATCTTGGGCGTGCCGTCGAGGAACAGGACGCGCTCGATCAGCGCCTCGGCGTGCTTCATCTCGTCGATCGCCTGCTTGCGGATGTACGACCCGAGCCCGTGGTACCCCCAGTTGTGGCACATCTCCGCGTGGACGAAATACTGGTTGATCGCGGTCAGCTCCTCGCGAAGCGCCTCGTTCAGCTCAGCTATGACCTTGTCGTTACCGCGCATGCGACCTCCTTGCGCCACCCGCCGGGGTGCACGCACGATCGGATCGTACGTGCGTCGAGTGCGATCAGGCAAGCGAAACACGCCACGGACCGCACCTTGCGTTCGAGACTCAATCTCAGACGCCGCGCGCCATCATTTGATTCTGACGATGCACTCCGCCAGAAAGCCGAGTGCTTCCCCGGGGCGACAGAGGGGTGGCCGGTAGAACGTGAGCAGCCGCCCGCAGATGATCACCGCGGTCCAGAAGATGAGCGACAGCGCGCCGCTGATCTTCACGGCTCCCGGCGCCGCCCCCGCCGCGGGGCGGTCGACGTGGCGGAACATCGTCAGGTAGAAGACGAGGACGTTCACTCCGGCGAGCGCGATGAACAGCAGCTTGAAATGGAACGCGGGGTTGTAGATGTACTGATCGGGCTGGGCCAGCAGGAACATCGATCCGCTCGCCATATTGATCGCGAAGCCCAGCACGGCGAACGGCACCAGCCGGTGGAAGGCTGCGATCGGCACCGTGCGCGCCAGCCCCAGCAGGCGCAGGTCCCACACGACGATGCAGCCGAAGAGCAGCGTGAGCCCGATGAAGTGCACGCTCTCGACCGCCGGCCAGCCCCACAGCGTCTCCATGAACATGCGCACCGCCGGCGCCTGCCGGAACATGCGCTCGAGCCAGAGCTGATACGGGCCCATCATCGCGGCACCGAGAGGGCGTCCAGCCGCGTATACGTGTACGCGAGCAGGCGGCCCGCGGTGATGGCGGCGGCCCAGCAGAGAAGCGAGAGGATGGCGAGGGCCTTCGCGGTGTCGGGCCGCGGGCGGCGGATTGCCCGGGCAATGACGAGCGCGACGGCAATCAGCGTCAGCTTGAGATAGAACACCGGGTTCGTCAGCGCTTTCGTTGGATACCCGATGAGGAGCGCCACGCCCGACAGGACGTTCACCACCAGGCCGAACCACATCACCGGCAGGAAGCGATCGAATTCAGCCACCGGAACCCGCGGCGCCAGCCCGAGCCGCCGCAGGTCGTGCGCCACATCGACCCCGGCGAGCAGCCCGAGTCCGATCGTGTGCGCCGCCAGGATCAGCGGAAAGGCGAACAGCGACGGCGACTCGCGCATCCAGATGCTGAACGTCGTCGCCTCGAGCCATAGAAAGAAGGGATCGAACACGGCGGGATGCTATACCGTCCTGGTGGCGCGGAAAAGGGGCTGCGAGAGCCGCGGCCCCGGCACGGTTCGCGTTGGCACGATATACGCACGGTGTGCCGTAGAATCAATGTGACGGGGCTCCTATGAAGACACTGATGCTTGCGCTTGTGTTATTCCCGGCCCTTACCCTGAGCAGCGTCAAAGCGCAGGAGGCGGCCGAGGTTCGCAAAATATTCGAGGCGGGACACTACCAGCAGGTCGTGGACATCGCCGCCGCCGATGCCGCGCCGGCGGTCGTGTATACCGCGGCCCAGAGCCACCAGAAGCTCGGCGCCAGCGACCAGGCGCGCGTCTCGTACGCGCAGCTCACCGACAGGCCCGAGGAGGATCCGTGGCACTTCATCGGCCTCTCCGGGCAGCAATTGCTCGACGGCGACACCGGCGCGGCGCTCGAGTCGGCGCGGCAGGCGATTGGCCTTGCGGGCACGCTGCCCGAAGCGCACTACCAGCTGGGGCTCGTGCTGGCCAGGCGCGAGGACTGGCGCGGCGCAGCGGACGCGTTCGACCGCGCGGCGCAGCTCAACCCGGGGCTGGCCTACGCCCACTACTACGGCGGCCTCATGCACTACCGCGCCGGACGTCCCGACCGGATGGCCATTGCGTTTGAAACCTTCCTGAAGCTGGCACCCGAAGCGCCCGAACGCCCCGAGGTACTGCAGATCATGCGGACGGTGCGCGGGCGCTGACGCGGGCGTTGAACCGGGTACCTGAGAACCCACGAACCGGAACCCGGGCACCTGAGCACCAGAGCAACCCGAGAACCGCTCCAGGCTCAGGCGAAAGCCTAGAACGCCTGCCCGATTCCGAACGTCCACCGCGTAGACGCTGCCGGCAATCCCCACATCGTCTTCGCGTAATCGGCGCGCAGCAGCGCAAACGGCGTGGCGAGGCGTACGCCGACGCCAAGAGAGCCGACCAGGTCGCGCAGGCTCGCATCGCCTGGCCGTGTGAAGACGTTGCCGGCGTCGATGAAGCCGACGCCCCTCACCCACCGGTAGATCGGCAGCCGCACTTCCTGATTGACGACGATCATCGCGCGGCCGCCCGTGGCATCACCAAAGAAGTCGCGCCCCCCCAGGGTGCCTTCCGCGACGCCGCGAACGCTGCGCGACCCCCCCGCGAAGAACCGTTCCGAGGGAATCAGCTCCTGCCCTCCGAGCGGAACGACCACGCCGAACCGCGCGGCCGAGGCGAACACCGCGCTCCGCCACGGCCTGAAGTAGTACGCCTGCTGCAGCTGCCGCACGAAGCGGATGTCGGAGCCCGCCATCTCGGGCGCGAACTCGACGGTTGACGACGTGAACAGACCGCGCGTCGTATCGGTGGGATCGTCGCGCGTATCCCACGCGGCGGCCGCGTTCAGTCGGGCGATGTTGATCGTAAGGTCGAACGCCAGTCCGCCGCTGTCGGTCGGCTTGGTATCGAACGTGTGGTTCCGTTCGAACGTGTAGGCGTACGACAGGCTGAGGCTCCTGGCGACGCGCGTGCGCTGCTCCCAGGTCGCGCTCGTGCGGCTCGTGACGAGGGACGCCGACTGAAATTCCTCCCGCGACCGCTCCCCGATGAGCGACGACTCGATCGGCAGGCCAAGGAAGGTCGGCGTGTTCAGGAACGCGCGGCCGCGCTGCTCGCGCCGCTGCAGGCCGATGGCCGTGCCCACCGTCATCGCGCGGCCGAAGAGCGTCCGCCGGGTCAGATCGGCCGACACGCCGGGCACCAGCTCGCGGTGCTCGAGACTGTTCCCGGGCCGCTCCTCGGCCACGACAAAGCCGTACCGGAGGCGCAGCGCGGGCCATTCCTCGACGGTGACCCGCAGCCGCACCGGCGCGACGCCGGCCGCCGCCGGCTCCACCGTCTCGGAGGCGACATCGACCCGCCGGAACAACCCGGTGCCGGACACACGCGACCGCGCCTGGAGCACATCGGCGGCCCGGAGCGGCTCGTCCAGCGGCAGGGCGAGCGCGCGGAGGATCACGTCGGAGTCGATGGCGCGATTACCGGCGATGACCACCTCGTGGAGCGTCTGCCGCGGGCCTTCCTGGATCGCGAACGTGACGTCGACCAGGGGGGCGCCCGGATCGAGCCGTCCGCGGACGCCCACCGTGGCGGCGGCGAACCCCTCGCGCCGGTAGAGCGCGGTCAGGCGGTCGCGGGCGTCTTCGAGCGCCGCCGGATCGTAGGGCATCCCCTCCCTCAGCGCGGTGGCGTCACCGAGCGCCTGCCGCGTCACGAGCGCCGCCCCGTCAAAGGTGAGGCTGGAGATCGTGACAACCGCACCGGCATCGACGGTCACCGGCAGCGTCGCCGTCGCGCCGGCGAAGAGCGGCGCACCCGCCCGGACCCGCGCCCGCGCATAGCCTTCCGCTCGCATGGAATCCGCGGTTGCGCGCTCGCCGCCGCCCGGATCGCCGAGCGCGCGATCGGCCAGCCCCAGCCGGCCGAGCTGGGCCATGATGTCCGCCGCCAGCCGCTCGGGCGCTCCATCGATGCGAACGGCAGTCTGCATCGTGCGCACGCCGGGATCGACCGCCAGCTCGAGCGTCCTGGTCGCGCCGTCCTCGCGCACGCGCGCGTCGATCGACGGCTGCAGATAGCCGCGGCGCCCGAGGTGATCGCGGACGACCTGCCGCGCCTCGTCGATCAGGAACTCGTCAAACACCGACTGGACCCACGCGGTCTCCAGGCGCGAGCGGAGCGCCGGGTCGAGGTCGATACCGGTGGCGGCGATCCGCGTCGCCGGGCCGGCGGCGATCACGTAACTCAGCGCTATCCCGGCGGCGGCCTCCAGCCGGCGCGCCGTGACACGCGCGGTGAGGTAGCCCTCGCTCCGGTAGAGCGTGTCGAGCCGATCGCGGTCGGCCTGCCAGCGCGCGAAATCGAAGCGCGCGCCCGGACGAAGGCGCAGCGTGTCGCGCACGCGCGCCTCGGGCAGCGCGAGCTCGCCGGACACGTCGACGCCCGTCACGCGCGCGGCCTCCCGCCGCGGCGGCCGGCCGGCCGGCTCGCCCGCACGGAGTCCACCGCCGAACGCCACATCGTGGCGGAATCCGTACGACCGCAAGTCCTTGTCATCCGACACCAGGCGCAACTCGAGGCCTCGGGCCGGCAGGTAGTCGACGATCCAGGTTTGCGCGGCGCTCTCGCGCAGGCTTTGCGAGAACGTCACGTCGACGTCCGGACCGAGGCTCTTGCCGAACGTCACCCGCGTGGTCGGATCCAGCTCGGTCGCGACCGCCGTCGGGTCGCGCCGCACGGCCGTGTTCTCCACGCCGCCGAGCCGCAGCGTGTCGAGACCGACGGCCCGGCTGGCAAACCCGAGCACCTCGGCCGAGAAGTTGCCGAGCACCTGCGTGCCGACAAACGCCGCGTCGCCCGGGGTGAGATCCTCGAGGCGCCGTCCCGTCAGCAGCAGCGAGGCCAGCTCCGCCTGCCCGAGGTCGGGACTCGACGTGGAGCGCAGATCGACCGTCGGGCTTTCGGCCGGGCCGGTGATGGCGACCTGGATCTCTTCCCCGCCCGCCCGGGTGGACGCCTCGACGTTCAGGGTCGGTTCAATCGCCACGGGGTTCGCAAAATCAATCGCGCCGGCGCCCACCGTATAGACATTCCGGCCGACGAAGAGCTGCCCGCCCTCGCGCAGCTCGGCGCGCCCCGACAGCACCGGCGCCGCGGCCGTGCCGGCCACGCGCAGGTCGCCGCCGATTTGAAACCGGCCGTAGTTGTTGTCGACGAACACGTCCTCGTCGGTCACCACGCGCACGTCGAGTACGAGGGCGTCGAGAAGCGCCGACGGCTCGCCTGTGGCTGCGAGCCGCCGCGCGCGCAAACCGGCAAGCAGACCCGTCACGACTGCCAGCGGCTCGCGATACGCGCCGCGCAGCACCGTCACCGTGCCCGACAGCTCCCCGGCGTAGGTGGGGCGGGTCCCGCTCGCGTCGAGAGCCGTCGCGCGCGGACCCGCCGATTCCGCCGCTTGCAACTCGAGCGAGGCGTCGAGCTCGCTTCGAAGCCCGGGCGGATAGTCGAGCGCCATGCCCTTGATGTCCGCCGAGAGCTGCGCCTCAAGTCCCTGCACCGCGCCGTAGTCGATCGTCCCGCTGCCGGTGAGGGCGCCCCCGTTGACCGATCCAGCCAGGGTCGTGATGCGCGCGGTGGTGCGGGTCAGCACGGTGCGAACCGTCAGGTCCGAGACGAGCACCCGCGGATCGCTCAGGCGAAGTTCACCGTCGGAGACGAGCAGGTCGCCATCGACACGCGGACTATCGATGGGGCCCGTGATCGACAACCGGGGCTCGAGCCGGCCCGCGGTCGAGAGTCCCGCACCGCGCAGAAACGGCGTCAGCAGGCGGAGGTCGACGACGCCGTTGGCGAGAATCGCCGCCTGCCGGTCCTCGAGCCGCACCTGCCCGCGCACGGCGAGCGTGGCGCCCTGCCCCACCCACTCCCACGCCTCGACGCGCGCGAATCCGTCGCGCGCGACGAGGCGCGTCGGAACCCGCTGCGTCACCGGCAGATCGGCGACGCGCAGGTCGAAGCGATCGATGCGCAGCTCTCCGGTGAGATCGGCGAGATTCCGCGTGGCGGTTGTGGCATCCAGCGAGACGTCCACCGACCCGGTGACCTCGTCGAGCGTCCCCGGCTCGGCAAACGGCGACAGCACCGCGGGGGTGAGGGTGGTGGCGCGCGCGTGCACGTCGGCATCGCCGGCCGGACCCGGTTGCCCCGTGAGCAGCGACAGCGGGGCTCGGCCGGTGACCGCGAGCCGCGCGCCTTCATACGCCGCGACGCCCTCGCGCAGCTCGAGCCAGCCGTCCTCAGCGTGCGCTCGCACGCGAACGCCGGTCACCGGAGGTCCATCCTGCAGCGCCAGCGATCCGGGTCCCACATCGAGATCCGCGGCGATCTCGGGCCGCTGGACCGTGCCGGTCACGCGCGCCAGCAGCGCCACCGGCCCGCTGCCGCCACCCAGATAAGAGTCCTCAAACACGCCCGCGGCCATCGCGGCGCGTATGACCTCATCGATATTGCCGGTCGCGGTCAGCAGAACGGCCGGCGCATCGGTCGCCGGGTCGAACACCGGCAGCGAGCCGGTGGCGGAGATGCTCATGTCACCGGCCGCGACGTCGAGCCGCTCGATGTGCGCGCGCTCGTCCTCATAGCGCAGGCGCGCCGGCGCGGCCAGATCCACCGCCAGGTCGCCCACCTTCGCCTCGAGCACGGCCACGTCGAGCGTGGCCGCGCCGCGGCGCCACGCCTGGAGCGCCAGATCGCCGTGCGCGCTGAACGTGGTCGTCCCGGTCACGGCGGCGGGGATCTGGACAAACGGCGTGAAGCGCGAGAGGTCCAACGCCTCCGCGTGTGCCTCGAAGGTCGTCTGATAGGGTGCGTCGATGACGATGCGACCGCTGGCGGTCGCCGCGAATTCCGGCGCGCGCGCCATGATGCTGGCCGCCCGGCCGTCGAGCTCGACCGACGCGTCGAGACGGCCAAGGGCAACTTCGCGCCATCTGGCATCTCGGACGACCAGCGACCCGTTCCCGCTCGGCTGCTCCCTGGTGCCTTCGCCGGTCACGCGGACATCGACCGCCCCGGAGACCGGGCGATCGGCAGTCGGCGTCAGCCTCCACTGCGACCCTTCCGCCGACGCGGTGAACTGGTCGGTGACCAGGTTGTACGTACCCGTCGCCCGCAGCGAGCCACCGGCATCCGGCTGCTTCGCGGCAGCCTCATCGATGACGACGAGGGATGCCGGGCGCGGACCCGCAGCGTTGGTCAGCCGGCCGGCCACCTGCACGTCGCGCAGCGCCTGCTCCGCGACGACCGCCTCGGGTGCTGTGATCTGAAACTCGAGCCGCGACGCCAGCGGCCGGCCCGTGACCTCCGCCTGCAGCAGCGCCACGTCAATCTGTGAGGCCAGCACACGGTGCACGACCGCATGGGCCTCCACCGTGGGATCCTCGACGCGGCCGGCGACGCGGACGTCCGCTTCGAGGCTGCCGCGCTCGAGGACGTCCCCCGCGTCGGCGATGCCGGTCGTTCGCAGCACGCGAACGAGGTCCGGCAGATCCGTTTCATCGACGTGGGCCGTGCCGTCGATGACGTGGTCCAGGGTGCCGCTGAGTGCGACGGTCACCTTCGCCACACCGCCAACCACCTGATGCCCGTCGAGCCGCCACCGCCCCTCGTTCAGCGCGACGGCGGCATCGCCCGAGAGTGCCAGTCGTCCGCGCGCGTTGCGACCGGCCGTCATCGCCAGACGTGCCGAGGCCGACCAGCGCGCGAGGTCGGCGCCGCGCCCGGCCGCCTCGAGGTCGCCTGAAAGCCGCCCCGCCGGCACGACCCCGGCCTCCGGCGCCAGCGCCAGCGTCGCCGCGGCTGCGTCCACCCCGGCGATCGAAGCGGCGATCCGTCCGTCCCCGTCGGCGCCAGACGGGATCCTTCCGCTCGCCGTCACCCGGCCGCCGCCGAACCCGCCCGTCAGTTCTTCCAGCGCCGCGCCACTCGACGTGACGACCGCGCGCGCGGCGAGATCGCTCGCCGTGATGCCCTGCCATGCGAGCGTGGCGGACGCGACGTTCACCCGCGTCTCGAGGCGGTCGAGCGCACCGCTCGCGTCCACCTCGAACATCACGTCCCCGCGTGGCAGCTCGCCGTTGACGACGACCCACCGGGTGAGCCGCGTGACGTTCACGCTGCCGCGCGCGTGGAGATTCAGCGAGGGCTCGCGCGCCAGCAGACTGATCGCACCGTCGAGCTGCGCCGAGCCCTCGTCGGCGCGTACCTGGAGGTTCGCCAGGTGCAGCGCGCGGCCGTCGAAGCTGGCCGCACCGTCCACGTGCGAGATGCGCGTGAGCTGTGCCTCGTTGTAGAACTGCGCGGGCGCGCCGAATCTGACGTAGCCGTCGGCGCCTGGCGTCAGCCGGAGTGCGATCGCAGGCATCCAGAGAAACGTGCCGGTCCGCTCGTTGCGGATGTCGATGGCGAGCTGCGGGATGTCTATCCGCGCCACCCGCAGCGGTGCGGGCTCGCCGCCCGGGGCCTGCGAAGCGCGCGGGAGATTCGAGGTGCCGTCCTCCCGCAGCCTGACGAGGATCCGCGCGTTCATCGCGCCGATCTCGAGGAACCTCAGGTCGCCGGACACCGCCCGCCACGGCAGCGTCACCGACACGTAGTCGGCGATGACGAACGGGTCGTCCGGCGAGTCGATCGCGGAGACACGCAGGCCGGCCAGCCCGAGGCGCAGCGCGGCGAGGTTGTAGTCCAGCCGGAGGGCCGCGACGCGCAGGCCGTACCGCTCTTCAACCACGCGCACGGCGTACCGGAGCGCGGCCGCGCGGACAAACGGCGCGTGCAGCAGCAGGATGCCCAGCAACCCCGCCGCCGCGAGGACGGCGGTCGCCAGAACGAAGCGGCGCCGGAACAATGGCCGGAAACGCATGAAGAACTGCTGTGCTACCCTACTGTAATCGCCCGCGTGCCCCAGAAAATCACGGCCTCACAGCCGCTCGACCGCACCCTTGAGCTCGAGCCCAAGGCCCGGTTTGACGTCGTCGAGCTGCGATCCCATTTTGCGGCGGAACACGAGGCGCTTGCAGCCTACCCGCACTGCCTCTACTGGTCCTCGCACACGACCGCCGGCTTTCTCGACCGGAGCCTGGCCACGCGCCTGACGCCCGACGCGGTCCCGAGCTACCTCGAGGCGTTTCGGGCGCTGTTTCCCGAAGGCGCCGGCTACCAGCACGACCATCTCGAGCGCCGCGACGACCTCGACGCCACGCAGCGCATCGTGGAGCCGCGCAACGCCGATTCGCACCTGGCGTTCATCGCGGGCGGCCTGCGCGCGTGCGTGACGCACCCCAACCGGCCCGGCGAGTCCGTGTTCTTCGTCGACCTCGACGGGGTGGTCGAAGGCAAGCCGCGGCGGCGGCTCGCGCGGCTCATCGGCTTCCACAACGAGCGCCTCGTCGACACGACGCGCATCGAGGTGCCCGTCTCTGCCCACCCGATCGATTCGGTGAACCTGAAGGATCCGCGCCTCGGCGTCCATCAGCAGCTGGCGGACTTCGTGGCTCGCGCGGGAGTGGGCAAGGGACGCCTGCGCATCGTGCTCGACCCCTCGGAGCGCCACTCGGCCCTCACCGTCAACGAGTACGAGACGCTGCTGATGAAACACGACCTGGCGGAGGTCCTGCGGAACCCGCTGAGGTTTTTTGCCGAAAAGAGCCGGCACGCGCTGGCCAATCCGCGCGCCGTCCCCGCCAAGACGCTCGGCTACGCGAAGTACGACTTCGTCCGCGTGCTGAACAAGAGCCTCGACACGCTGGGACTGCGCGGATCGATGGTCGAGCGGCTCCTGGCACGGACGCTGGCGGTGCCCGCCGCGCGCTTCCTGCGGATGCGCCGGTCGGTCAGCCTCCTCATCTCCGAGCGCCCCGACGGGACGAGCGGACTCGTCGAAGGGACGTATCAGAGCCCGATTCTCGTCCAGTGGCAGCGCGCGCCCCGCGCGACCCGCGTCCTCGACGTCACGCTGACCGAACTCAGATAACCACGAAGGCCACGACGTGAGCGTCGTGGTTTATCGCGGCATCCGCTCCGGCATCTCCGCCACCACGTACGCGATGACGGCGATGGCGGCCGCCGCCCGTGACACTTCCTGCGGCGCGATGCGCTCGACCGTGTCGGCGGGCGTGTGGTGGATCGCGAAGTACCGCGACGGGTTGCCAAGGTAGGCCATCATCGGCGCGTTGCCCGCCTGCGCAATCGGGCCGATGTCGGCGCCGCCCCCGCCGGCGACCAGTTCCGACAACCCGAGCGGTGAGAGCAGCGCCGTCACGTCGCGCATGAGACTGCGCGCGCCGGCGCTGCCCGAGAAGCCGAGGCTCGCCGGCTCGAAGACCCCCGAGTCCGACTCGAGCGCGAACACATGATCGGCGGCATGCGCGGCGTGCGTGGTGGCGTACGCCGTGGCCCCCCGCAGTCCGTTCTCCTCGTTGGTCCACAGGACGATGCGCACGGTGCGCCGGGGACGGATGCCGAGCCTGGCCATCAGCCGCGCGGCTTCCCACGTGACGATGCAGCCGACGGCGTCGTCGGACGCGCCCGCCCCGACGTCCCAGGAGTCGAGATGGCCGCCGAGCACAACGACCTCGTTGGGCCGCTCGCGCCCGCGGATCTCGCCGACCACGTTCGCCGACATGGCGTCGGACTCGGTGCGCGCCTCCATCGTGAGCCGGATGCGAACGCGGGTGCCGGCCGCGGTGAGCCGGACGATCCGATCGGCGTCCTCGGCCGCCACCGATCCGGCCGGAATCGGCGTCACGCCCATGCCGTACTGGACGCTGCCGGTGTGGGGCGTCCGCAGACCGGTGGGTCCGACGCCGCGCACCAGCGTGGCGACCGCGCCCATCTGCGACGCGACGCGCGCGCTGTTGGTGCGATAGGTGACGGTGTCGCTGTAGGTCGTGAACGGCGCGTTGAACAGCACGATCCGTCCCTTGACCTCGCTCGCGCGCGCCCGCAGCTCGTCGAACGAGGCCACGGGGACCACGTCCGCCTCGAGGCCGCCGGCGGGCGTCCCCACCGAGCCGCCGAGGCTGAGAAACGCCAGCGTGTGCTGCGGCGGGTGCACGATGTCGGCGCTCTCGCGCCCGCGCACCCAGCGCGGCACCATCACCGGTTCGGCGCGCACGTTTTCGAGACCGTCGCGTCGCATCGTCTCGAGCGACCAGCCGACGGCGCGCTGCAGATTGTCAGAACCGCTCAGCCGGTGCCCGTAGGTGTCGGTGAGCTCGGCCAGCCGCCGCCAGGCGAAGTCGTCTGCGGTGGCGGCTTGCATCAGCCGCGCCGCCGTCTCGCGGTACGGGTCGAGCCACGACGAGGGCCGGGGCGGCGATTGGGTGTGGACGGGCGGCGCCAGCAGGATGCCGGCGCAGACCACGACAAGACACAAGGGGGCGGTCCGCCGCACGAGCGACATCCCTTTACTTTACCGCAGCGTCCATGGACGCCCGGTCAGGGATACGAGCGAGGCGGTATGCCCCCGTCATGCCGGCGGATCTTACACCGGCGCCTCAGAAACGCGGTCACCGGCTGGACGTCGTGGTCCTCTGGCTCGTGACGAGCTTGACGATGCGCCAGTTGTTCATGTCGGCGACGTACAGCTCGTTCTCCGACGGACAGGCGAGCCCGTGCGGCCAGTTGAACTGACCGGGCTGCCGCCCCGACTCGCCGTACACCCCGACGATCCTCCCGTCGAGCGTCATCTTGTAGAGCCGTCCCGGCTCGGAGTCCATCACGAACAGATACTGCGTCGGCCCGTTCGTCAGGCACATCGTCCAGGGCGCGGTCTCGTCGGGACGATTCGCCGGCATGTTGCCGAGCACCGGGTGACGTGCCTTGTCATACGGCACGTTCATGTGAATGAACCGCTGGAACCGCCCTTCGCCGTCGAAGACGTGGATGCGCCGGTTGCCGCGATCGCCGGCGTAGATGTTGCCTTGACGGTCGATCTGCATCGTGTGCACGTTCCGGAAGTTCCCCGGATTCAGGTTGGCGTGCTCGCCGCCCTCGCCGTACTGGCCCCACGTCTTGACCCAGTTGCCGTTCTTGTCGAACTTGGCGATCCGGTTATTGACGTAGCCCTCGCTGATGTAGATGTTGTCGCTCGCGTCCCAGGCGACGTCGGTCGGCCCGTTGAAGAGGCCGTCGGCGGGCTTCGCTTCGGCGGGCGTCGGCCGCTCCAGTTCCCAGCTGTCGTAGCCCTCAGGGCGGCGGCCGAGGTTCATCGTGACGTAGCCGGCCGGGTTGAACTTCATCACCGAGTTCGTCCCCTTGTCGACGACCCACAGATTGTCGTACCGGTCGAACCGCACCGCGTGCGCGTATCCGATCCCGTACACCCCCTGGCCGATCTCCCGGACGAACTTGCCCGTCCGGTCGAACACGAGGAGCTGCGTCGTGGCATTGCCGTACAGCGGTCCCGAGGTCGCGGTCCCGGGATGGTGGAGCACGACGATCTCCCCTTTCGAGTTGACCGCCACGCCGAGCGTCTCGCCGAGGTTCATCGTCGGCGGGTACTTCAGAAAGTCGGGCACGACGTCGAGTGGCAGCCGCGGCACGTTCGCGTTGCTGACGGGCGGGGGGGCCTGCGCCTCCACGGGACGGGCAAACCCCGTCTCCCGCACCATGAGGAGCAAGAGGAGCAGCGGTCCGCCCACGAGCGCCGTCAGAAGAATGAAAGTCCGTCGCACAGAACCCTCCTTGTCGAACTCAAGCACGGGCAGGTATACCACGAGATCGCAGGAGCTCACGCGCAACCCAGGTGAGTCTCCGTTGCAGGTGGAACCTCGCCCTTGACGCCCTCCCGACGCCGGATCACAATGGCGGCGCTTTCACCACGATGCGTCCATGGAGGCCCCATGAAATCCCGGCTCACCGTTGTGGCGGTCATCGTCGCCGCCTTCTCGACATCGCTCTCCGCGCAGTGGCCGAGGCGTCCGCTGCCCGGGGTGCCGAAAGGGTCTGACGGCAAGGTGAATGTCACCGCGCCCGCGCCGCGAGCCTCCAACGGCAGGCCGGACCTCTCGGGCATCTGGGAGGTCTCGCCGCGCAGGGAGAAGCCGGGCAGCGCGCCGCCGGGACGTCCGCCGCTGGCCGTGTTCGCGGACATCGGGGTCAACATGATCGGGGGGCTGCCGTTTCAGCCATGGGCGGCCGATCTCTCGAAGAAACGCGTCGCGAACCAGCGGTACGACAACCCGGACGCGCTGTGCCTCCCGCAGGGCCCGCTGCAATACCATCTGGATCCGCAGCCGCGGCAGATCTTTCAGCTGCCGGGAAGAACGCTCATCGTCTACGAGTCAAACTACGGCCTGCGCACCATCCACACCGACGGGCGGCCTCTGCCGCCTCTCGGCGAGCCGCAGCCCTACTGGCACGGGTACTCCATCGGGCGCTGGGAGGGCGACACGTTCGTCGTGGAGTCCAATAACTTCCGTGGCGTCCAGGGCGGCAACCCGTCCGACGCCTGGCTCGACCAGATGGGCAGCCCGTTCACCGACGCCTTGCGGCTCACCGAGCGGTTCCGCCGCGTCAATTTCGGCAACCTGGAGATCGACGTCACGGTCGACGATCCGAAGGCCTACACGAAGCCGTTTACCGTCAGAGTCGAGCAGGTGATTGTGGCCGACGGCTGGGAGATGACCGAGTTCATCTGCCACGAGAACCAGAAGTTCCTCGAGATGACGGGGCGCGCACCACAGCGATAGATCGCGCAGTTATCAGTTGTCAGCGGCGTTCTTACTGATAACTGACAACTGACAACTGCTATCGCGTCGACGTCCCGCCCGACTCCGGAACCAGCATCCGGACCGTGCCGTCCTGCCTCGATGTGACGAAGATCTCGCCGTCGCGGCTGCGGCCGAGATGCAGATCGGCGCGCGTGACGGTGGCGCCCAGCGTCTTCTCGATGAGCTCCCGCAGCGTGACGTACGTCCGCTGCCCGTTCGCGCCGCGCACGTAGAGCTGGATCTCCTCGATCGGCGCCACCGTCTGCGGGATGCCGTCGTCGGCCTTCTTCATCGCGGCGACGTCGGCGGCAAAGAGCCGCCCGCGCACGATGTCGCCGAACACGAATTTGCCGCGCAGCGCGGCGATGCGGCCGTGGTACGTGAAGCCATCCGTGACGGCCTGGCCTTCGCTGTGGTCGTACATCGCCACCGGGTAGGTGAAGCCGTCCTTGACCTTGCCCGTCAGGATCTCCATCGGCAGCGGGTAGAGCTGCGCGAGATTCCCGCCCGGCCGCGTCACGCCGTTCTCGAAGAGGCCCTCGCGCTTCATCCAGCCGTAGTTCTCGCCGTTGCGGATGATGTTGATCTCCTCGATGTTGTTCATCCCGATGTCGGAGCCGAACATCGTCCCGTCGGTCATGTCCCAGGAGATCCGGTGGGTGTTGCGGAAGCCGTATGCGTAGATCTCGCCGAACGTCTTCGGATCGCCGTCGGCGGCGAACTTGTTGCCGGGCGGAATCGTGTAGTCGCCGAGCCCTTTCATGCCGCCCGACACCGAGGGGCTGCGTGGATCGATCCGAAGGACCGCGCTGATGAGCGTGTCGAGCCGCTGCGCTTGCGCCGGGTTGCTCGAGCGCGGCCCGCCGCCGTTGCTGAATCCGGTGTCGCTGCCGCTCGTGTAGAGCAGCCCGTAATCGGGCGAGCCCGGCTTCGCCGTCGGGTTGAACTCGACCGCGCCGAACGGGTGCGTCAGGTTGGCCACGATGTGCGCGATGCGCAGCAGCTCGCGCCGTGTGCCCTGGAACGTGCTCGCCGCCGGGTTGCTGGTGTGCCATTCGGTGATCACGTTGTGATACGTGATGTCCGCTTCGGTGAACGTCGGCGGGATGAAGTTGACCCGCGCCGGGTTACCCATCACGCGCTCGCTGTGCACGGTATAGATGAGACCGTTCTTCGCAAACTCCGGGTGGAACGTGAAGCCGATGAAGCCGCTCTCCAGCCGGTTGTAGATGGCGTAGGGAACCTCCTTGTAGAAGTCCCAGTACACGGCCGGCTGGTTGTTCCGGTCGAGCAGGTACAGCACGCCGCGCGAGTCGTTGACGAAGCGGCGGCCGTCCGGCAGGTCGCGGACGAAGCTGACACGCGCGTAGCCCGACTGCGCCACGTCCTGGTCGGCCGGGCGGATCCCGCGCGAGTCGGGCAGCCGGACGAGATCCCGGATTTCCACGGCCAGCCCGCGCTTCTCAACCGGGTCCGGCAGCGGATTGCTGGTGATCTGCGCCTGGATGGCGCCGGCGGCGCCGAGCGCGAGAGACAGAACGGTGACGAGCAGGATTCGGATGCGCATGGCTTTCTCCCGTAAGGTGGCGAACCGGCCGCATTATGGCTCCACCTGCCCCGAATTGCCTATAATCCCGGCGAGGTCATATGAAAGTTGGTATCGCGTTCATCGCGGCGTGCACCGTCGCGTCGCTGGCCGCCACGGCGCAGGAGCGCGCTCCGCAGCCGGCGGCGGAATGGCAGCGCAAGTACCAGATGGGTGTCGCGCACCGCACGGCCTGGGACCTCTATCAGGATCTGAAGGCGGCGGCGCACGGCGGCCGGCAGAATCCGACGTTCGCGCAGCTGCCCGACTGGTCGGGGCTCTGGACCGCCTCGGGCGGCGGCGACTTCTTCACACCGGGTCCGGGCGGCGTCGCCCCGAAGCTGAGGCCCGCCGCCGCGGCCACGCTCAAGGAAGGCCGGGATCTCGCCGCCAGAGGCATCGTCTACGACGAGAACCTGAGCGACTGCGGGCCTCCGGGCTTTCCGCGCTGGCTCGTCATCCCGTTTCTGCGCGAGTTCATCGTCCGTCCCGAGCAGACGTGGCTCTCCTCGGAGACAGTGAACAATGTCCGGCGCATCTACACCGACGGCCGCGATCACCTCTCGCCGGCCGATCGCTTCCCCACCTACTACGGCGACTCGATCGGCTTCTGGGACGGCCCGAAGCTGGTCGTTCACACCACGTCGCTGATGGATCGCTCGATGGGGCGCAGCCAGCCCCGCCAGAGCGAGCAGATGGAAACCGTCGAGGTGTGGGAAAAGATCGACGCCAGGACGATCGTGGCGGACGCCTGGATCTACGATCCCACGCTGTACGTCGAGCCGTGGCACCTGCAGCGGCGCTACGCGCAGATGCCCAATGCGGACAAGGTCCTGCGGCTGAACTACTGGAACTGCAACGAGAATCCCAACAACGACGTCTACAAGACACCTGACGGCAACACGCAGTATCGCGACTTCACGTTCACGACGGGCGACGATCGCAAGGAGCAGGGCCGATGACGAAAGTGCTACGGATCGCCGTACTGGCCGCCGCGGCGTGCGGGGGGATCGCCCCGCCGGCCGCCGCGCATCATTCGTCGACGATGTTCGACGGCACCAAACAGGTCACGATGGAAGGCGTGGTGAAGGAATTCCAGTTCACGAACCCGCACTCGTGGCTGCTCGTGGACGTCACCAACCCGGACGGCACCGTCACGACCTGGGGATTTGAAGCCGAAGGGCCGACCGCGCTCATGCAGGCGGGCATCCGCCGGAACGCGCTCGCTCCCGGCGCCAAGATCACGATCACCGGCTTTCCGATGCGGGACGGCCGCCCCGCCGCGGCGTGGACCAAGGCGGTGCGCGCCACCGACGGCGTGGAGTTCTATCCGAGAGGCAAGAATCCGAAGCTGAATTAGTCTTTGGTCTTTGGTCTTTGGTCTTTGGTCTGACCTGGCCCGCCGTTTGCGCTTCAGCAGACGGGAGGGTTACATGGCGACAGACCACCGACGGTACCGCTCGCATCAGAACTGGGTTACTTCCGCAACGGGTGCGGCGACTTGCTGCTGCGCGAGTACGCGCACCTGATTCCACAACTCGAAGCGCTGGTCCAGAAGATGCGGGTACTCGGCCGATCCAAAGACTAAAGACTAAAGACTAAAGACCAAAGACCAGAGACGACTATCGCTCCACCACCCGCGTGCTCTGGCTCGAGACGCACTGCCACCGGTTGTCGCGAAGCACCCACACGTCCGTATAGCGGAGCGTCAACGGCGCGCGCTGCCCCTGGCGAATACCGGTCACGTTCAGCGTGAACCACACGACCGCGGTGTCGCGGTAGACCTTCACCACGAAGTCGTCCTGGACGGCCGACTCCACCTGCTGATTGAAGTCCCGCGCGAGGGCCAGTTCCTTCGCCCTGTCCCCGCGCGTGCCGTCGTCGTAGGTGGCGACGAATTCGTCAGCCAGGAGAGTCTCGATGAAGGCGAGATCCTTGTGGTAGAACGCCTCGTTCCAGCCCCGCTCGAGGCGGATGAGCGTGTCCTGATCGGATTCGACCGCCACCCGCTGCGAGGCGCCCACCGGAGCGGCGCAGACGAGCAGGAGCGCGCACGGCAGCAGGCGGCGTAGTTGCATGCGCGACAGTGTACGCCGGGTCTGCCACGCCTGGCTCACTTGCGCGGCGAGACCCGGTCTACTCGTCCGGTTCGAACGCGAGCACCGGCGGCGCCTCGCCGGGCAGCCCCAGCTCGCTCCAGCGCGCGGCCACCGTCTCGTAGACCCTCTTGCGAAGCATCGTCCGCTTTGAGAACGACGACAGGTGCCGGTAGTCCCTGCACGCATTGATCAGGGCCTTGGAGCCGAAGAGCCGCTTCTCGGGCGGGTTCTGCGCCGGGTCGAGCGTCGTGCTCCACGTGTTCCGCAGCAGCTCGACGGCGTCGGCCGGGTTGGCGCGCGTCGACATCGCCCAGATCACCTGATCCATGTCGGTCGGATCGACGTCGTCATCGACCGCGATGATCCATTTCGTGAAGTACGCGCCGCCCGGCACCTGCGCGCCGAGCGCGAGCACCTGCGCCGCGTGGCCCGGGTAGCGCTGCTCGAGGCTGATTACCGTCATCCCGAACCCGCCGGCGGCGGCCGGATGTGAATACACGCCTTTGACGCCCGGCACCCCGAGCTTTTCGAGGTCGTCCCAGATGCGCGCCGCGCGCAGCACCGCGAAGAATCCGCTCTGCTCGCACGACGGGTAGTCGGCCATCAGCGCGTTGGTGAGGATCGGGTTCGAGCGGTAGTGCAGCGCCGTCACCTGCACCAGCGGCGCGCGCCCCTCGGGGCGCCCGTAGTAGCCGGTGAACTCGCCGAAGGGACCTTCCGGCCTGACCGAATTCGGCGGGATGATCCCTTCGATGACGATCTCCGCCGTGGCCGGCAGCAGCAGGTCGGTCGTCGTCCCGCGGACGACCGCGATCGGTTCGCCCTTCACGCCGCCGGCGTACTCGTACTCCGAGATGTCCTTCGGGAACTTCTGCGACCCGACGAGCATCAGGAGCGGGTCGATGCCCCAGGCGGCCGCCACCTGAATCGGCTCGCCCTTCTGCCACGCGCGCGTGATGTGCAGCAGCGCGTCCTTGCCCGGCGACAGATACAGCCCGACTTCGGCCGGGCCCTGCACCATCATGCGGTAGGTGCCGACGTTGAGATAGCCGTTGTCGGGGTCGCGCGTGATGACGGCGTCCGCCGTGCCCGCGTAGCGCCCGCCGTCGAGCGGCCAGTGCTTCGGAATGGGCAGGCGCGTCAGGTCGATGTCCTTGGCCGTCAGCGTGTGCTCGTAGACAGGCGCGGCGGAGCGCGGGACTTCCCGCGGCGGAATTCGCGTCTTGAACTTCTCCTTCACGCGGCGAATCAGCTCGACAGTGGGCGTGTCGGCCGGCTCCTCGAGGCTGAGCGCCGTCCGCCTCAGGCTCGGCCCGAGGATGTTCCAGAGCAGGCGGATGCCGATCGGATCGTGCTCGAAGCCGCGCGCGCGCTCGAAGAGGACCGCGGGAGACGGACGCCGCTTGGCCAGCAGGTACGTCACCGCGCTCATTTCCTCATCAGGATCCACTGCCCCGCTCACGCGGACCAGTTCTCCGATACCCTCGACGCGCGCGAGCCAGTCGCGCAGATCCTGAATCGGTGCCATGGTTCAGCCTCTGGAGTCGGACGATTGTACTCGCTGCTGCACGGCCAGCACCTCTTCGAGCGGCGCCGGCCGCTCCAGCAGCTCGCGACTCGGTGCGCGCAGCACCACCCGGCCACGCACGAGCGCAATCGCCTCGTCCGTCATGCCGAGCGCCAGCCGCGCGTGCTGCTCGGCCAGCACGATCGAGACGCCGGTGCGACGAACGGCGCCGAACACGTCAACAAGCGTGTGCACGACCGCCGGCGCCAGCCCTTCGAACGGTTCGTCGAGCAGCAGCAGCGCGGGCTGCAGCGCCAGCGCGCGCGCGACGGCCAGCATCTGCTGCTCGCCGCCCGAGAGCTGGGTGCCGAAGTGCCGCCGCCGGTTCGCCAGCGCGGGAAAGAGCTCGAAGAGGGCCTCGGTCGTCCACGCGCCCGCGCGCGCGCCGACGTCGAGATGTTCGAGAACGGTGAGCGACGGAAAGATCTCGCGCTCCTGCGGCACGTAGCCCACGCCGAGCCTGGCGCGCATCCAGGCCGGCATGCGGCCGGCGTCGCGATCGCCGATCGTGACGCGTCCGCCGTGCAGATCCGTCTGCCCCGCGATGGTGCGCATGAGCGTCGTCTTGCCCACGCCGTTGCGCCCGAGCACGGCAAGCGCCGCGCCCCGGCCGAGGGACAGGCTCACCTCGTCGAGAATCACGGTGGCGCCGTACCCGGCGGTGACCCGTTCGAGCGTCAGCAGGTCACTCATGGCGGGCATCGCCGAGATAGAGCGCGCGCACCTGCGGATGCTCGCTGATCTCGCGCGGGCTGCCTTCGGCCAGCACCTCGCCGGCCACCAGCACGACGACGCGCGTCGCAAAGCGAAAGACGACGTCGATGTCGTGTTCGATGAGCAGCACCGCCATCGACGTCGGCAGCTGCTCGATGGCCTCGAAGATGATGCCGACGTCGGCGCGCGGGACGCCGGCGGCCGGTTCGTCGAGCAACAGAATCTTCGGCGCGAGCGCCAGGGCAAGAGCCAGCTCCACGATCCGCTGCACGCCGTACGGGAGCAGTTCGACCCGTCGCCCCGCATGGTCGGTCAGCCGGAGCATCGCCAGCATTCCAGCGACACGCCCGTCGATACTGGCGCGCGCGCGCCGGTCTGGCCACAGCCGTCCCGCCGCGCCCAGTTGCTCCGCGACGGCGAGCGCCAGATTCTCTTCGACTGTCAGCCGGCGGAAGAGGTTCGTAATCTGGAACGTGCGGCCGATGCCCGCTTTGACGCGCGCCGCTTCAGGCATCGCGGTCACGTTGCGCCCGCTCATCCAGATCTCGCCCGCGGTCGGAGCCAGCCGCCCCGAGATGAGGTTCACGAGGGTCGTCTTGCCGGCGCCGTTCGGGCCGATGAGCGCGCACCGCGCGCCCTCCTCGAGGCTCAATTGCACGTTGCGCGCGACGTCGAGCGACCCGAAGCGCTTCGAGACGCCGCGAACCTCGAGAGCGGCGCCCGTCACGAGCGCCTCCCCCGGATGCGCCTCGCGATCGCGGCCACCCCGGCGGTCAGCCCGCCCGGCGCCAGAAACACGATCGCGAGGAGCATCAGGCCAATCCAGAGATACCAGTTGGCCGGGTCTTCCCTCGCCAGATAGTCCTGCATGAAGACGTACACCGGCGCGCCCAGAAACGCGCCGTACCGGCGGCCCGCGCCGCCGAGGATCAGCATGATCAGTATTTCGCCCGAGAACTCCACGCTGACCGCGTTGAGCGCGACAAACTCGGTTACCTGTGCCTGAAGGGCGCCCGCCACGCCGGCGAGCGCCGCCGAGATCACGAACGCGGTGCGCAGGCGGGCGCCCACCGGCGTCCCGAGCGCGTGCATGCGGGCCTCGTTCTCGCGGATCCCGACGAGCGACTGTCCGAAACGCGAGTCGACGAGCGACCGGAACATGAGAAACGCGAACGCGAGCGTCGTGGCCGCATAGACGTACGCGACGCGGCCCGACAGGTCGAATGCGAATCGCCCCAGAAGCGGCGACATGGCGATGCCCTGTAAACCGTCGGCGCCGCCCGTCACCCCGCCCCACCTGTTGGCCGCCTCCTGGACGATGAGCACGGTCGCCAGACTCAGCATGATGAGCGTGAGCCGCCGGCTGCGCAGCAGGACCACGCCCGACAGCAGCCCGAGGAGGGCGGCCGCCGCGCCGCCGACGACGAGGCCGGCCACCGGATCGGCCGAGGCCCGCACCGCAAAGATGCCGGCGGCGTACGCCCCGGCGCCGAAGAACGCCGCATGCCCGAGCGTGATGAGGCCGCAATAGCCCACCAGCAGATCGAGCGACATCGCGCACAGCACGAGGATGGCCATGCGCGCGCCCAGATCGAGAGATCCGGGCGCCAGCATCGGGAACGCCGCGAGTCCCGCCAGGACGAGGCCGTCGAGCGCGCGCGTCGTCCTCACGCGTCCGTCTTTGGGGCGAGGCCGTGCGGGTGGCGGAAGAGCACCGCCATCACGAGGAGCAGCACGACCACACGCCCGAGGTCGGGCAGAAAGTAGCGGATCGTCGTGTCCGCGACGCCGAAGGCCAGCGCCGCGTAGAGCGCGCCGCGGATGTTGCCGAGCCCGGCGACGGCCACCACGATCAGGACGTAGACGAGATACTCGTTTGGATAGCCGGGATGAATCGGCAGCAGGCCGGCGCCGAGGCCTCCGCCGAGCGCCGCGAGCGCGCAGCCGAGCCCGAACGACCACGTGAAGAGCCGGCTGACATTGATCCCCACCGACTCGGCCATCCGCCGGTTGTCCACCGCCGCGCGAATCGACGCGCCGAATCGCGTGCGCTCGACCCCCGCCCAGACCGCCAGTGAGACGAGGGCGCCGACGCCGATGAGGAAGATGCGGTAGGCGGGAAACACGCCGATGCCGATGTTCACGCGCGCCGACAGCCACGCGGGCAGCTCAATCGGCTGGGCCAGCGGTCCAAAGGCATATCGGGCAATCGCCATCGACACGAAGATGAGGCCGATCGAGAAGAGCACCTGCTCCAGGATGGGCGCCGCGTAGAGGCGGCGATAGAGCGCGCGCTCGAGCAGCATGCCGAACGCGCCGACGAGCACGGCGGCTGCGAGAACGGCGGGCACGAACGGGAATCCGGCCCGGGACATCGCGGCCACCGTCACGTAGCCCCCCGCCATGGCAAAGACGCCATGCGCGAGGTTGACGAACCGCATCAGGCCGAGCGTGACGGACAGGCCGACGGAGAGCAGATACAGGACCGCCCCGTACGCGATGCCGTAGAACGCGAGGGTGATCAGGAGGTCGGCGACGGGTGCAGCTCCTTCCACGGATCCTTGACGGAGGGAATCGTGGCGAACTCCACGTTCCGGAGCTCGCCGTCAACCTTCTCGACGCGCCGGATGTAGACGTTCTGAATGACGTCGCGGGTGTCCGGATCGATCTGCATCGGGCCGCGCGGGCTTTCCGCGTTGCTCCAGTGCGCGAGGAAATCCCGCGTGCGCGTCGGATCGAGCGTCCCTTCCTGCGCGCGGATGGCCGCGAAGATGGCCGCCATCCCGTCCCAGCCGCCCACCGCAAAATAGTTCGGCAGGCTGTCAGCGCCGTACGCCTTCTTCCACTCGGCGACAAACGTCCGGTTGGCCGGACGGTCCCCCGCCGCCGAATAGTGCGACGCCGAAATGACCCCGAGCGCCGCATCCCCCATGTTCTTCAGCTCGTCGTCCGGGACGACGGCGTTGGGACCGACAAGCTGCACGCCTGCGGCCGCCAGACCGAGGTCGTGGTACGCCTTGACGAACCGCGTGGCCTCCGGTCCGCCGGGATTGAAATTGAACAGCGCCTGCGGCTTGTCCCTCCGGACGCGCTCGAGGAAGGGCACGTAATCGGCCGTCCGCACCGGCGCACGAATCGAACTGACGATGGCGCCGCCCGCTTCCGTGAAGCCGCGCACGAACGCCTCTTCCGAATCGACGCCGGCCGCATAGTCGCTGACGATCGTCGAGGCGCGCCTCATGCCGTTTGACGCGACCCACCTGCCGAGGTGATAGCTGTGCTGCCACGTCGTGAAGGCGACCCGGACGATGAAGGGCGACAGGCGCGTCGTGCTGGCGGTGCCGCTCGACATCACGAGATACGGGATGCCGGCCTCGGTCACGAGCGGCGCGATGGCGCTCACATTCGGCGTCCACTGGCCGCCGGTAAGCAGCTGCACGCCCTCGCGCACGATCAGCTCGCGCGCCAGGCGCTTGGCGACGTCGGGCGTCGGACCCGTTTCATCGCGCTTGATGAGCTGCAGCTCCACGCCCGCCGGCAGATCCGTGCGATGCAGCGTGCGATAGAGCTCGGCCCCGCGGTCGATGGCTTCACCAATCGATGCGTCCGGTCCGGAGTAGGTGAGGATGATGCCGACCTTGACGGTCTTTGCTGCCGCCGGCGCCCCCGCGCGGCACCCGGCCAGCGCAAGGATGGCGACCCCGATTGGAGCGGCCAGCGCCTTCTTCATCGCGGCCGCTTGTCGACGACGATGACGCCGCCCTTGATGACGACGGTCGCGTTCAGCAGATTCCAGTAACCATCGAGTGGATTGCCGTTGAGGATCACCAGGTCGGCGAGTTTCCCGGGCTCGACCGTGCCGAGATCCTGGCTCCTGTTGATGAAGGCGGCGGTGTTCGGTCCCATCAGCGTCACGAGGTCCCGCGGCGAGAACATCACGTTCAGCGCGCGCAATTCGTGGGCGAGCCCGAGTGCCGGGTGATAGTTCGTGTCGGTCCCGTAGCCATACACCACGCCGGCGTCCCAGAGCGTGCGGGCGTTCACGATTTTCTCGCCCGCCTCGCGGCCTCGGCCCTGGCCGTCGAGAATCCCTTCCGGCCACGGCTTGCCGTCGCGGAACGTCGGCACGTTGTCGCGGTTGAAGACGTCGAACACGGGCACGCCGAAGCCGGCGCATGACAGCAACTCGATCCCGGCATCCTTCACCACGCGCGCGTCCGCCTCGGTCAGCCAGCCGAAGTGCGGCGTGTGCACGAGTTTCGTGGCGCCCGCCTTGACCGCCGCCAGCATCGCTTTCGGGCTGACCGCGTGCACCATGAGATCGAGCTTCTGCCGGCGCGATTCCTCCGCGACCACGGCGAGAATGGCCGTCTCGTCGGGCACGGCAGCCGG
>JACQZV010000074.1 GCA_016213695.1 Acidobacteriota bacterium
CAGTTGACGATGTCCGCGAACGAAGGAGGGTCGGAAGATCGCGTCGTCCCGCAGAGATACTGCGGCGGGCCAGAACGTGTGGTGCTTGGTTGTACAGAAGCGGCGCAGCCGCTCCACCAGTTCCGGCGGCCGTGTGAGACCGGCGCCGCCGCGGGTTGCGGCGAGCACGCGGACAAACGCGTTCTCCGTCAGCGGACAGGTGGCCCAGCCGTTGGCGCGATGGTCGGCAAACCAGTCGTGCGCCAGTTCGTGATGGACGTGCTCGGAGTCGAAGAGGGCGATGAGCAGATTTACGTCAAGGAGCGCGATGCGGCTCACGTCTCGTCGTCGCGGAGCGCGTTGACCAGCTTCATCGTGAGGCGCGGGCTCCCGGGCGGCCGGCGGGGGAGCAGCGGCACCCCGTTGCGCAGACGCACGGCCTTGGAGGGCGCCAGGCCCTTTCGGGCAAGCTCGGACACCACCTGACCGGCCGTGGTCCCGCGAACTGCGGCGATCTCCTTGGCCGCCTGCAGGATGTCTTCGTCGAGGTCCAGCGTGGTGCGCATGGCCGGATCATCACGCATCACGCATCAGATGTCAATGCGGTCGGCTCCAATTTCCAGCCCCAATTTCAAGGTAGAAGCTGCAGCGAGAGTGCGGCGGCCAGCGGGTCGAAGTGTCGCCGGTCCGTTGTCGCGATGCGCGACAGTCCGAGCGCTTCGGCCAGGGCGACGACAGCCGCGTCGACGAAGCCGAGGTCGAGATCCTCGAAGCGACGATGCAACTCGGCCACGCGCGCGTACGCGTCCTTGGGGAGGTCGGCGATGAGGTAGTAGCCGTCAACGATACCGGCGTAGAACGTCAGCGGGCTCTTCGGCCCGAGGCGCTGGCGCAGGAGATGGTCGACTTCGGGGACGACCGGCGCCGGCAGGATGAGTCCGCGCTGCTCGCCCTGCACGAGTGCTCGCGCCCGGTCGTGCCACGCGTCGCTCCGGTCGTAGTAGGCGTAGACGATCCCGGTGTCGAGCAGGACGCTCACCGCGTCTTCTTCGTCTTTCGCGCGCGTTGCGGCGTCGCCGCACCGAAGCCGGTGTCGGCGAGGATCTCCTCGGCCCGCTCCGCCGTGTCGGCGCGGCCGCTTGTGAAGGCGCCGGCGCCCGGCGGTGCTTTCTGCGGCGCACGCGTAACGTACGCGTGGACGGCCTCGCGCACGAGCTCGGCCATGGGCCGCTTCTGGCGCAGCATCTCCAGCTTCAGCAGTACCTCGAGCTCCGGCTCAAGGTAGATGGTCGTGCGCTTCATATGCTGATGCTAGCATATGCATCACGCCGACCCCGCGACGAGGAAAATGAAGTGCTAGCGGCCGGCCTTCAGATCCGCGTACGCCTGCCGCACGAAGCGTTCACCCGTCGTTCCCGGTTCCTGGACTCTCGCGTCCAGGTCCGCGTTGACCTTGGCCGCCACGACTTCGTCCTCGGTCTTCCCCTGGCTGACCAGGGCGGCCACGCGGTTGCGAATCGCCAGCGCGACGTCGCGATGGGTGGCCACCGCCGTGCGATCGACCGTCGGGCCGTGGCCCGGAATGATCTTCGTGTTCGGTCCGGCGCGCCCGATGACCGCGCCCAGGCCGTCAATCAGGCCCTGCACGCTTCCGCCGTTGTTGCGGTCCACGTTCGGGTACTGGATCGAGCGGTAGAAATCACCCGTCATGATGATGTCGAGGCCCGGGAAGAAGACCATCGTGTCGCCGTCGGTGTGCGCGCGCGGCACGGCGATGAGCTGAATCTCCTGGCCGTTCATGTTGAGCGTCAGCCGGTTGCCGTAGGTCTGCTTCGGGAGACCGGCCGCCGGCATCGGGACGCCGGGCTGGCCGTTATTCTGCGGATTCGGATGCGCCAGACGGAAGCGCAGCTCTTCGCGCGAAATGATGGTCGCCCCCATCTTGCCGAAGTTCTCGTCGCCGCCCGTGTGGTCGCCGTGCACGTGCGTGTTCACGATGAACCGGATCGGCTGCGGCGTGATCTGCTTGACCGCCGCGGCGATCTTCTCGCTGAGCGGCGCAAACTGGGTGTCGACCATGAAGACGCCGTCCGGCCCGGTCAGGACGCCGATCGTCCCTCCCTGTCCGTCGAGCGTGAAGAAATTGTCGGCAATCTTGTTGGTCCTGATCTGGACCTTGCTGAAATCGGGCGGGCCCTGCGCGTGCGCGAGCGCGGCAATCAGGACCAGCGCGCCGAAGGGGAGCATGAGTCGAGCCGCTTTCGTCATTGTGGCCTCCGTGGGACGCCAACTTTACACCACATCCACCTTGATGTCGCGGACGACGCCGGGGCCCAGGAGGGCATCGAGCCGCGGCCGGATCAGCACCGCGGCGCGCTCGATTTCACGCTGCCACGAGCGGTCGCGCACCCGGACCTGAAGCACGCGGTTCTGCAGGTCCACCGTCGTGACCCGATCGACGGCAGGGCCCACGGCATTCCGCCAGGCGAACGCCACTTTCTCGGGCGTCAGCGGCGCCTGTCGCAGCATCGTCTCCAGGGCGCGCGGAATCACGCGATCGATCGGAATCACGAGAGGCGAGGATAGCATTGGCCGGTGCGGCTCATTCTCGCCTCGGCGTCGCCCCGGCGGGCCGAACTCCTGCGCGCCGCGGGCATCGCGTTCGACGTCATGCCGGCCGGCGTGGACGAAGCGCTCCTCCCCGGCGAGACGCCTGAAGAGCACGTGCGCCGGCTCGCCGGCGCGAAGGCGCGGGCTGTGGCTGCCCGGGCAGGCGGGCGGCCCGTGCTGGCTGCCGACACCGTGGTCGTCGTCGGCGACCAGATCCTCGGCAAGCCGGAAGGTGATGACGACGCCCGGCGGATGCTGCGGCTGCTGTCCGGCCGTGCGCACGACGTGCTGACGGGCGTGACCCTCGTCTGGGGGGTGCCAGAGGCGTGTCTCAGCGAGGTCGCGACGACTACAGTGGAGTTCGGCCCGCTGAGCGAGGCCGAGATCGGCTGGTATGTCGCCAGCGGCGAGCCGGCCGACAAAGCCGGCGCCTACGCCATTCAGGGCCTCGCATCGCGGTTTGTGACGCGAATTGAGGGGTCCTACTCGAACGTCGTGGGACTTCCGGTGGCGCTGGTGCATAAGCTGTGCACCCGGGCGGGATTACTGGTATTCTGACTGGCGCAGGCTGAAGCCTGGGCGCTGCAAGGAACTACAGGCGCTACAAATAGCTGTAGCGCGGCGGCTTAAGCCGCCGCATCCCGGTACATCATATGAGCCACAAAGCCGTAAAGATCGGGTTGACGAGCGTGGTCCTCGCCCTGGCGTTCGGGGGCCTGCTTTACTCGACGCTCGGCGAGAGCGCCCAGTACTACAAGCACGTTGAAGAAGTGACGTCGCAGCCGGACGCGTGGTACGGCAAGCCGCTCCAGATTCACGGCTTCGCCCGGGACATCCGCCGCAAGCGGGACTCGCTTGACTACAGCTTCGAGATGCACAGCAAGGGGCAGGTCGTGCGCGCCACCTACACCGGCATCGTCCCCGACACCTTCAAGAACGAGTCCGAGGTCGTGCTGTCCGGGACGCTGACGGCCGACGGGTTCCACGCCACGGGCATGACGGCGAAGTGCCCGTCGAAGTACGAGCCGCAGGCGGTGGGTGCGGCCGGCACCTCCGGCACGGCAGGCGCCCCGGGCACTCCGTCGTACTGAGGGGCCATGTCATCCCTCGGCTACTACCTGCTGCTCGCCGCGTTTGTCGTCTGTGCCTACGCGCTGGCGGCGTCGGTTGCCGGCGCGCGGCGGCGCTCCCGCCGGCTTATCGAGAGCGGCATCGGCGCCTTTTACCTGATTGCCGCGATCATGGCGGCCGCGTCATCCATCATCATCTACGCATTCGTTGTCGGCGACTACTCGGTCAAGTACGTCGCGCGGTATTCCGACTCGGTGCAGCCGCTGTTCTACAAGATCACGTCGTACTGGGGCGGGCTCGACGGCTCGATCATGTTCTGGGTGTTCCTGCTGTCGATCTTCGGCAGCGCCGCGGTCTACGTGAACAGGGAGCGCCACCGGGAGTTGATCCCGTATGTCGTGGCCGTGATCAGCCTGGTGCAGATGTTCGTCCTGTTCCTGATGATCATCCACAACAATCCGTTCGAGACGTACCTCACGGAGAACCCCGCGGACGGGAAGGGCCTGAACCCGCTCCTGCAGAACTTCTACATGGTGATTCATCCGCCCACCATGTACACCGGCTTTGTCGGCCTGACGATTCCCTATGCGTTCGGCATGGCGGCCCTCATCACCGGCTTTCTGGACGACTCGTGGCTCCGCGCGGTGCGCCGCTGGACGATGATCTCGTGGCTGTTTCTCTCCGTCGGCCTCGGGCTCGGCATGATCTGGGCGTACGAGGAACTCGGGTGGGGCGGCTACTGGGGATGGGACCCGGTGGAGAACGCCGGCCTGCTGCCCTGGTTCACCGCCACCGCGTTTCTCCATTCCGTCATGGTCCAGGAGCGACGCGGGATGCTGCGCGTCTGGAACGTCACCCTCGTCATCGTCACGTTCTTCCTGACGATCTTCGGCACGTTCATGACGCGGTCGGGCGTCGTCCAGTCGGTGCACGCCTTCGGCGAGGATCCGGAGCTGGCGCGGCTGTTCACGATCTTCATGGTCTCGATTCTGGTCATCAGTTTCGGGTTCGTGATCTACCGGCTACCGCTGCTGCGCTCGCGCAACGAGCTCGACTCGTGGGTGTCGCGCGAGGCGGCGTTCCTCGCCAATAACTGGATCCTGCTGTTCTCGGCCTTCTTCGTCCTGTTTGCCACGATGTTCCCGACGCTGAGCGAGGCGATCACCGGCGAGCGCCTCACGGTCGGACCGCCGTTCTTCACCAAGTGGATGCTGCCGATCGGGCTGACGCTGCTCCTGCTCACCGGCATCGGGCCGCTGCTCGCCTGGCGCAAGTCGACACTGATCAACCTGCGCGATCAGTTCATCGTCCCCCTCGGCAGCGCCGCGCTGGCGGGCGGCGCGGTCGTCGCACTCGGCGTGCGCGTCTGGACCTCCGGCATCTGCTTCGCGCTGTGCGGATTCGTGGTCGGGACGATCGCACAGGAGTTCTGGCGCGGCGCGCGCGTCCGGCAGGGGTCCACCGGGACCGACCTCTTGACGGCGCTGATCGGCCTGGTCGTCCGCAACAAGCGCCGCTACGGCGGCTACATCGTCCACGTCGCCATCGTGCTGCTCTTCCTCGGCTTTGCCGGCGAGGGGTTCAAGCAGGACGAGCAGGTGCTCCTCAGGCCGGGCCAGCAGGCCAAGGTCGGTGATTTCACCGTGCGGCTCGACGCCGTGCGGGTCACCGACGACGGCCAGAAGCAGATGATTACGGGACACACCACCGTGTTCCGCGACGGCAAGGAGCTCGGCCGCCTCTATCCCGCCAAATGGTTCTTCAGGAAGCACGAGGAAGAGCCGACGACCGAAGTCGCCATCAGACGGTCGGTCTCGGAGGATCTGTACCTCGTGATGCCGGCGTTCAACCTCGAAGAGCAGAGCGCCAGCATGGAGATCGTGGTGAATCCGCTCGTCAACTGGGTGTGGGTCGGATTCGGCGTCCTGGCGTTCGGGACGCTCGTCGCGCTGCTTCCTGAAACCGTCTTCGCATTCGCCACGGCGCGCGTCCCCGACAACGCGGTCACGACATCGCTCCTGCTGCTGGCGCTCGTGCTGTGGCCCGCGGCGGTGATGGCACAGAGCGTCCAGACGGTCGCGCCCACTGAGCGCAGTGCGGTCGAGCGGCAGCTCGAGGGCGAGATTCTCTGCACGTGCGGATGCCGGCGGCCGCTGGCCACCTGCGGCATGTTCAACTGCCAGGGCCACGCCTCGCAGACCGCGAAGCTGCGGCAGTTTCTCTCCGAGGGCAAGGACCACGACCAGGTCATCGCGGCCTTCGTCGGCGACTTCGGCAGCGAGGCGATCCTGGCCGCGCCGGTTGACCGGGGCTTCAACCGGCTGGCGTGGCTGTTCCCGTATCTGGCCGCTATAGTGGCGCTCATCGGGATTGTCGTGACGACGCGCCGCTGGTCCACGCGGGCAGTACCCGCGGTGGCCGGCGATGCGGGTCTCGACCCGGCGCTCAGCGCCCGCCTCGACGATGAGCTCAGAAACCTCGACTGATTCACTCCAACCCTGGCAGCTGTTCACGCTGGCGGGCCTCATCGGCGCCACCGTCGTGGTGTTCGTCTCGCGAGGCCAGACGCCGGCGGGCATCGTCCTGCTCAGCCTCAGCATCTTCGCCGCGGCCGTCGTCGGCTTGACCGCCTGGCGCACGTTCGCGCCGCTGTCCGGCGGCGATCAACCGGCCGGCCCGCAGATGGTGGCCGGGCGGACGCGGGTGGCGCTCGAACGCGAGAAGGCGCTCGTGCTGCGCTCGATCAAGGAGCTCGAATTCGATCGCGCGATGGGGAAAGTATCCGAGCGGGACTTCGCCGAGATGGGCGCGCGGCTGCGCGCGCGCGCGGCCGGGCTGATCCTCCAGCTCGATGCCGGCGCGAGCTACCGCGAGGAGATCGAGAGAGAGATCGCGCGGCGCGTCGGCGGAGAAGCCGCGAAGGCCCCCGCGCGCTCCGGGCAGGACCGGGGACGAAGCGAAGCCGCCGTCTGTCCGGCTTGCCGCACGACCAACGACCCCGATGCGCGATTCTGCAAGCATTGCGGCGCGAGCCTGGAGAAGACGGCATGAACAGGGCTTCGGGCTCCAGGCTTCGGGCTTCGTTGTGCCTTCTGACTTGTGCCTTGTGCCTTGTGCCCTGGACCGTCCTGTCGGCGCAAATCAACATGCCGGATCCGTCGATCATCCACGGCAAGGCCCTGCCGGCCCCGGAGCTGCCGGCTGGAACCGTGACCGTGCGTGTTGTGCGTGAGGCGATCGGGAACAACGTGACGGAGCAGGAGGTCCGCCTCACCATCGGCGGCGCCCCGCGGACGGCGAAGACCGACGCGCAGGGCAGGGCAGAGTTCAGTAAGCTGCCCGCCGGCGGAGAAGGCCGCGCCGAGACGACTGTCAGCGGCGAGCAACTCGTCTCCGATCCGTTCACGGTGCCGCCGACGGGTGGCCTGCGCGTGATTCTCGTGGCGGGGCTGAAGGAGGCGGCGGCACGCGCGGCCAAGGAGGCCGCCGCGGCCGCGGCGGCGCCTCCGGTGCGCGGCACGGTGGTCTTCGGACCGAATTCGCGCGTGCTCATGGAGTTCCGCGATGACGCATTGCAGGTCTTCTATGTGCTCGAGATTCTGAATACCGCGCGCGCACGCGTCGACATCGGAGGACCGCTCATCCTCGATCTGCCGACCGGCGCGGGCGGCGCCGGCATCCTCGAAGGGTCGTCACCCGCCGCCACCGTGAGCGGAGACCGCGTGACGGTCACGGGACCGTTTGCGGCCGGTGCCACCACCGTCGAGGTCGGGTTTCAGCTCCGCTACGACCAGCCGGACATGACCCTGACGCAGAAATGGCCCGCGGCGGTTCAGCAATTGAATGTCGCTGTGGAAAAGATCGGCGACGTGTCGGTGACCTCGCCCCAGCTGGCCACGGTCGGCGAAGTACGGGCCGAGAACGGGACCCCCTTTCTGCTTGGCAACGGGCCGGCCCTCGCCCCGGGGGCGACACTCACCGTCCAGCTCGCGAACCTGCCGGTGCACAGCCCCGTTCCGCGGTATGTCGCGCTCGGCATGGCCGCGCTCATCATGGGGCTGGGCGCGTGGTTCGCGTGTGCCAGGCGCGCGAGCGCCGGGGAGATTCGCCGACAGCTCGCGCAGCGCCGGGACACGCTGCTGGCCGAGCTGGCCGCCGTCGAGAAGCGGCAGGCACGGAAGGGCGGAGCGCCGAGTGCCTCCGACGAGGCGCGCCGCCAGCGCCTCGTCACGGAACTCGAGCAGATCTACGGCCAGCTCGACGAGGTGGGTGGGGGCCCGGAGGGAGGCGGCAAGGACGTCGCGGCGTGATTCCCTTCGACACGCTAGTCGTCGATGACGTCTCGCGTCATTTCGGACGGCGGCGCGCGCTGTCCCGCGTCAGTTTTCACGCCGGCCGCGGCACCATCCTCGGACTCCTCGGACCGAACGGCGCGGGCAAGTCGACGCTGCTGGCGGTGCTCGCAACGCTGCTGCGGCCGAGCAGCGGCACGGTTCGCTACGGCGGGCACGACGCGACGGCGCGCGGCGCCTCGTTGCGCGCGGCGATAGGCGTCCTCGGCCACGACCTGTTCCTGTATCCGGAGCTCACCGCCAGGGAAAACCTCGAATTCTTCGCCGGCCTGTACGCCGTCAGGGATGTGCGCGCGGCCGCGCAGGAGGCGCTCGACCAGGCAGGCCTGGCCGACAGGGCCGACGATGGCGTGGCCGGCTTTTCCCGGGGCATGCGGCAGCGCCTGGCGCTCGAACGCGCGCTCATTCACCGCCCCCGGCTGCTGCTGCTCGACGAGCCGTTCACGGGCCTCGATGACGCATCGGCTGCAGCGCTCGGGCGACGGCTCCTGACGCTGCGGGAGGGAGGCGCGATTGTCGTGCTCGCGACCCACGACCTCGACATCGCGGAGCGCCTGCTGGATCGCGCGATTGTTCTTCGCGAGGGCCGCCTGGTGGAGACCGTCGATCGCCCCGAGGCGCTCCGTAGCGTGTACCGCAGCATCATGTCTCGTCCAGACGCAGCGTCCGGCTTCAGCCGGACCGACGGAGCCTAACGTGTTCGCGCGCATCGTCTGGCTCGTCCTGCGAAAGGATTTCACCGTCGAAGTGCGCAGCCTTGAGATCGCGTACACGACGGTCTTCTTCGCGATCTCGTGCGTCCTGGTGTTCGCATTCGCCCTCGTACAGGAGGGGCGGGCGCCCGAGGGGGGAGCGGCGGGGATCCTCTGGGTCGCGATTGCGTTTGCCGGCACGCTGGCGCTCGGGCGGACGTTCGAGCGCGAGCGACAGTCGGACACCCTGCGGGCGCTGCTCCTGGCGCCGGCGGCTCGTCCCGCGATCTACGTCGGCAAGCTGCTCGGGATTGTGGCGCTGCTGCTCGCGGCGGAGCTCCTGCTCGTGCCCCTCGTGGCGTTCCTGTTCCAGGCGCCGCTGCTCGTCCGTCCCGGATGGCTCGCGACGGTCCTGCTGACGGGGACCATCGGATTCGCGGCGGTGGGGACGCTCTTCGCGGCCATGCTGGTCCGCGCCCGGAGCCGCGATGTGCTGCTGCCGGTGCTGTTGTATCCGATCACCGTTCCGGTCATCATTGCCGGGGTTCGCGGCACCGCGGCGCTGCTCCAGCCGGAGTTCGACCCGGGTATCATTCACTTCTGGCTCGCGCTGCTGGTCTGCTTCGACGTGGTCTTCGTGACGCTGGCGCTCTGGACGTTCGAGCCGTTGATGACGGATTGACGCGGAGGCTTCAGCCTGCGCGTGGTGCACATATGCCGAAATGGTTTACAGGCGCGGCGGTTCTCTGCGGCCTGATGTTCGCCGTGGCGCCCGTGCTCATCGCGAACGCGCCGTACGAGTCGACGATGGGGCTCGTGCAGAAGATCTTCTACGTCCACCTGCCCTCGGCCTGGGTGTTTCTGCTCTCGGCCATCGTCTGCGGCGTGGCCAGCGTGCGTTTCCTGTTCCGGGGCGACCCGCGGCAGGACCGGCTCGCCTGGGCTGCGGCCGAGCTCGTCGTGCTGTTCGGCCTGGTGACGCTCGTGACCGGTCCGCTCTGGGCCCGGAAGGCGTGGGGCACCTGGTGGCAGTGGGATGTGCGCCTCACGTCGAGCCTCATGGGGTGGATGGTGGCCGTTGCGTACCTGCTGCTGCGGAAGTACGGCGGCCCCGGGTCCGACAAGCTGGGCGCCGGGCTGGCGCTCTTCGGAATGGCCAACGTTCCCTTCGTGTACATCTCGGTGAATTACTGGCGGACGATCCACCCGGCCACGAGCGTCGTGCCGACGCTGCCCAGCTCCTTCGGCGTGCCGCTCTGGTTCAGCGCCGTCACGTTTCTCCTGCTGTTCGTGCTGCTGCTGCGGCTGCGGGTCCGCCTGCAGGAGCAGCACGCCGCCCTCGATGCGCTGTACCTCTCGATGGATGCATAGATGATGCTCAGACGGCTCGTCGTCGTGTTCGTGTTGGTGGTGGCCGGGTCCGCTTCGCGGGACGCGGCCTGCGTGCGTGCAGCTGAAGCGGGATCGTGGGACCCGGCCTACGTTGTGAGCGTGCTGTCGGCGCAGCAGCCGGCGCCGACACAGCAGGAGGAATTCGTCCCGATCGAGGAGCTGCCGCCGCAGGACCAGTTGCCGGCTGCGCCGCTGCTCGTCGCCGCCTATTCCTTCGTCGTGCTCGCGCTGTTCGCGTATCTGGTGTCGGTGGCGCGCCGGCTCGGAGCGGTGCAGCACGAGCTCGAACGGCTGGAATCGGAACTGAAGCGCAGCGGTCGCCGCTGATGCCCACTGCGGCCCATTTCATCTACATCCCGGCCATGCTGATTCTCGGGATCGTGGTTGGATGGATCCTGGGATCGCGGGCCGCCGCCGACGCTTACGCCGCGCAGTTGCGCCGACAGCGTCCACCAGCCGGGCCGTCGCAAGCCACGGAGTCACGGAGACAGGGAGAAAGCTCCTGAGGGTTGACCGCCGCCCTCATCTGCCGATTGCCAGCCGTCTTGCCAGCATCTCCGGCAGACCCGCCGCGAGAATCTTCCGCTGGGCCGCCCTGACGTCGTACTCGACGCGCAGCATCGTCACCCCGCCCGCATCGGTATCGACCATGCCGTAGCCGGCGCGTGGATCGGCGTCGCGAGGCTGCCCGATGGCGCCACAATTCACCAGATACTGGCACTCCGCCTCGACGTGGACCTCGAATCGCGCCGAGCGCCCCGGCGGCCCCGTGAGGCCGATCGTGGCGCTGACGCCGGTGGCGGCCTCCGGGGGAGTCAGCTGGAACACGGCCGGCACGTGCGTATGGCCGTAGAGGCAGAGAGGGCGCGCGGCTGACCGCAGGGCCCGCAGGGCGTCCAGGTCGTCGAACACGTACATGTCTTCGTCGAACGGCGTGCCGTGGCAGATCTCGATCGTCGCATCGAGGACGACGGGGCCTTTCGGCAGAGCCGAGAGCCACGCGTGGTTGTCACGCGTCAGCGCAGCCGTCGTCCACTGAACCGCGTCGCGGGCGATCTGGTTGAAGCCATCGATCCCGTCGAGCCCGGCAGCCACCTTGTCGTGATTGCCGCGAACCATCGCCGCCACCGGCAGGGCGCGTACGCGGTCGATCACCGCGTTCGGATCGGCGCCGTAGCCGACGAGGTCGCCCAGCACGAGGGCCTGGTCGTACGGGCCGGCGGCGGCCAGCGTTGCCTCAAGCGCCTCGAGGTTGGCGTGAATGTCGCTCAGGATGAGATACCGCACCTTAGCGCACCTAATATCCAATCCACTCAAGGAGGCGTTCGACGACCTCCGCGGTCGGCATCGATGGCGCAAACGAAGCAGTCTCACGGGATCCACACCGCCGCGGGTTACGGCGGCATGTCCGTGACCGCGCGGGTGCTGATCACCGTCGGTGGCTGCATG
>JACQZV010000073.1 GCA_016213695.1 Acidobacteriota bacterium
ACACCAAGCTGCTGACATTGCCTGACGACCTCGAGGTGTACCCGGGACATTTCTCCGGATCGGTGTGCGGGGCGGGATTGAGCGGCAAGCCGGCCAGCACGATCGGCTTCGAGCGGCGCTGGAACGCGATGCTCTCGCTCGATCGCGAAGGGTTCATCGCGGCGCTGGCCGACGTGCCGCCCAAACCGGCACACATGGAGGAGATCCTGGCGGCCAATCGCGGACGCACGTCGATCGGCACTCTCGCATGACCACCGTCCGTCTGGGCCTGCGCGAGAACCTCGAGCAGTTTTCGCTCCTGGTCGTCATCAATGCGTTTGTCGGCGGCATGGTCGGGATGGAGCGGAGCATTCTGCCGGCCATTGCGAATCAGGAGTTCGGCCTGGCGGCCCGGGCGGGCATGCTGTCGTTCATAGTCGTGTTCGGCGTGACCAAGGCGGTCGTGAACTATGCCGCGGGGCGCCTCGCGGACAGGTTCGGCCGCAAGCATCTGCTGGTGGGCGGATGGCTGCTCGCCTCTCCCGTGCCGTTTCTGCTCATGTGGGCGCCGACGTGGAACTGGGTGCTGGCGGCCAATGTGCTGCTCGGCGCGAGCCAGGGATTGACGTGGTCGACGACCGTGATTATGAAGATTGATCTCGTCGGCCCCCGGCAGCGGGGGCTGGCGATGGGGTTGAACGAGTGTTCCGGCTACCTGGCCGTGGCGGCCGCGGCCTTCCTGACCGGCTGGGTGGCGTCTCGCACCGGGCTCCGTCCCGAACCGTTCTACCTGGGCGTCATTTTCGTTATCGCGGGGTTCACGCTGTCGCTGCTCGTCCGGGAGACGGCGCCGCACGCGCTCGTGGAATCGCGCGCCGCGGGTGCCGAGGGCGAGCAGCACACGCCGCGCGACGCGTTCTGGCGCACCACCTTCGGCGACCGGAACCTGTCGAGCGCCACGCAGGCCGGGCTGGTGAACAACTTGAACGACGGCATGGCCTGGGGCCTCTTTCCGCTGCTGTTTGCGGCGCAGGGGATGAACCTCCGGCAGATCGGCGTGCTCGCGGCGGTGTACCCGGCCACCTGGGGCGCCACCCAGATCGCCACCGGCGCCCTCGCGGATCGCCTCGGCCGCAAATGGCTTGTGGCGGGCGGCATGTGGGTGCAGGCGGCCGGCATCCTCATCGTGAGCCTCTCGACGACGTCGCCGGGATTCGCGACCGGGTCGGTCCTGCTGGGTCTGGGCACCGCGATGGTGTATCCGACGCTGCTCGCCGTCATCGGCGACGTGGCCACCCCGGGCTGGCGCGCGTCGGCGGTGGGCGTGTACCGCTTCTGGCGGGACCTCGGCTACGCGATCGGGGCGCTGCTCGCGGGGGTGGCCGCCGACGCGTTCGGTCTCGCGGCCGCAATGTGGATTGTCGGGGCGCTCACGTTTGCGTCGGGGGTGGCCGTCGCCGTCCGGATGCGCGAAACCCGGCCGCCGTTAACGATATGATGCCCTCTTGCACAAAGGAGGAACCCCGATGACTGCAGTGGTAAGCGCGCTTCGCATTGGCGATACGGCACCCGACTTCGAGGCGGAAACGACCGAGGGCCGCATCCGATTCCATCAGTGGATCGGCGATTCCTGGGCGGTGTTGTTCTCGCACCCGAAGGATTTCACGCCCGTGTGTACCACCGAGCTGGGGTACATGGCGAAGCTCAAGCCCGACTTCGACAAGCGGAACGTCAAAGTCATCGGCCTGAGCGTCGACCCGGTGGAAAGCCACGCGCGCTGGGCGAACGACATCAAGGAGACGCAGGGGTACGCGCCGAACTACCCGATGATCGGTGATCCGAAACTTGAGGTCTCGAAGGCGTACGGCATGCTGCCGGCGGATCTGACCGGCTCGTGCGAGGGCCGGACGCCGGCCGACAACCAGACGGTGCGCAACGTCTACGTGATCGGGCCCGACAAGAAGATCAAGCTGATGATTGCGTACCCGATGACGACGGGGCGCAACTTCGACGAGGTGCTGCGCGTGATCGATTCGCTGCAGCTGACGGCGAAGCACAAGGTGTCCACGCCGGTCAACTGGAGGCAGGGCGACGACGTCATCATCGCCGGGTCGGTGTCCGACGAGGAGGCGAAGAAGGCGTACCCGCAGGGGTGGAAGGCGCCGAGGCCGTATCTCCGCATTGTCCCGCAGCCGCGTTCCTAGTCTCAAAGAGGAGGAGGATAGACGTCATGGCGACAGCAACGGCGATCCGATGGTCCATGAAGGGCCGCGGCTACGAATTCTGCAATTGCGACTTCGGCTGCGGGTGTAATTTCGGCGGATTTCCGAACTCGAAGGACGGCAGCTGCCGCGCGCTTGTCGGTGTGCACATCACCGCGGGTAAGGCCGGTGATGTCGATCTGTCCGGCGTGAAGTGCGCGGCTCTTGTCGTCTGGCCCAAGGCCATTCACGAAGGCAACGGCAAGGCGGCCTTCGTCGTCGATCCGGCGACGACCGACAAGCAGATCGAGATGCTCGCGCAGATCTTCACCGGAAAGCTCGGCGGGATGCCGTGGGAGCTGCTCGGGCCGACGTTCCAGGTGGTCGGACTCGAGAAAGCGAAGATCACCATCAGCGGCACGGGACCGAAGAGCACGTTCACGGCCGAGGGCATCGGGGAAGGGCGCGGCGACACCTTCAAGAACCCGGTCACCGGCGAGGAGCACCTGGCCAACGTCGATCTGCCGGACGGCTTCATCTGGACGCACGGCGAATGCGGTCAGGGATCGCACCGCGCCAGCGCCGCCGGCGTGACCGTGGCGGCCGACAAGTCGAACTGGATCTTCTACAACTTCGACTGGTCGAATTGAGCGGGGAGGTTCGTCAGCCGGCCCACGTCCAGACGCCGAATGCGATGAGCGCGAAGCCGCTGAGACGCGTAGCGTGCGCGCCGAAGGGCGCGACCTTTTCGACCAGCACGGCGATCGTCAGTGCGACGATGACGAAGAGGTTCATGACGCCGCCGACGAACAGCAGCAGCATGAGCGCCCAGCAGCACCCGAGGCAGTAGAGCCCATGGGCGACGCCCATGCGGAGCGCGCCGCCGGCGCCGGCGCGCCAGTGCTGGGCGATGAAGGCGAGCGGCGATCGGCACGCGTCCAGGCAGGTCGTCTTGAACGGCGTCAGCTGGTAGAGGCCGGCGGCCACAAGGAACGCGCTCGCCGCCCGCGGGCTGGCGGTCTGCATCATGGGCGTGAGGATGAGCAGGGCGTTCAGTGCCGCCTGGAGCGCGGTGGCACCGAGGCTGAACAGGATCCAGACCAGCAGGTAGCCCGCCGCCATCGCGTAGACGCGCGCCACCGCCGGGGCCCCGTCCGGGCTCCGGCGCACCGCCGTGGCGTACAGCAGCAGCATCGGTGCGGCGGAGGGCAGCATCATGCCGGCCATCATCACGCTCCACATCGCCCAGAGCAGCAGGATGTAGCGGGCGTCCCACGTCGCGGCCATCATCCAGGCCGACGGCCCGGTCATCGGCCCGTACATATCGCGCGCCATCGGCACGATCCAGGCCCAGCAGAGCGCGACCACGATCAGGAGGCCGGCGCCGACGAGCGGGCGATCGTGCCGGGCCGCCCATTCGACCACGGTCATACGCGGGATCGATCCTAATCCGGAAATGGTACGATCGCCGCGTGACCCCGATGCAGCCACGCGGCGCGTTCCGGGTGTCGGTGAGCAAGGACGACCTCGTCTTCTCGTCGGCGCATTTCATCACGTACGCCGGCCACCGCTGCGAGGGCCTGCACGGCCACAACTACCGCGCCCGCGTCACGGTGGACGGGGCGATCGATCCGGCCGACCGGCTCGTGTTCGACTTCCTGGAGCTGAAGCGGATCATGCGACGCCTGTGCGGGGAGATCGACCACCTCGTGCTGCTGCCGAGCCGGAGCGCCCGCATCCGGGTCGTCGAGGAGGGCGAGACGGTGCGGGTGGCGGTCGACGGCGCGCCACGCTACGTGTTCCCGCGCCGCGACTGCGCCCTGCTGCCCGTGCCCAATACCACCGTGGAGATGCTGGCCGAGCTGCTGGCCACGCGGCTGCATGCCGAGCTCGGCGCCCTCGGGGCGGGCGGGCTGACGGCGATCGAAATGGAAGTCGAAGAGAGCGCCGGGCAGTCGGCGACGTATCGGATGGATCTGGACCGGTCCGGCTGAAGCCGGACGCTACGTACGCGAACGAGGCGCACGCGAACGAGACGTACGTAGTGTCCGCCTTCAGGCGGACTTCAGGAGAAGGCGTATGGCCACGAAGGAGACTCCGTACACCGACGCGCAGATGACCGACGCGCTCCGCACGCTGCAGGGATGGCGGTACGCGGACGGCGCGATTCGCCGCGTGTATGAGACCGGCGGCTGGCCGATCACGCTGATGCTGGTGAACGCCATCGGCTTCCGTGCCGAAGCCGCCGATCACCATCCGGATCTGACCGTGACGTACCGGCGGGTCAGCGTGGCGCTCTCGACGCACAGCGCGGGCGGCGTGACCGGCAAGGATGTCGAGCTGGCGCGGATCTTCGACGAGATCGCCCTCTGGCGGCCGCCGCAGGGGAGCGCGCTCGCCGGGACCACGGAACCGTTCGTGTCGTAGCGCGCCGGAGCCTCGCCGCTGCGGTGCGGTGGACGAGCCGAATGAGGTAGACTCCGCCCGCGTGCGCTGAAAGCTGAAAAAGGAGAGACGCTCGATGAGAACGATGATTCGAATCACGATTCCTGTGGAAGCTGGCAACAAGGGCATCGCCGACGGTACCCTGCCGAAGATCATGGGCAACGCGC
>JACQZV010000075.1 GCA_016213695.1 Acidobacteriota bacterium
AGCGGGAGATCTGCGGCGGCAGCCGGAGCGTGTTCTCCGCCACATCGAGCGCGAGCGGCAGCGTCGCGTTGGACGAGGCCGTGGAGAACGCATACAGGTAGACCTCGCGGCAGCTGCGGAAGAACGCGATCGGCGGGCGCCGCGCGACGCCGCGGAGCAGCGCCGCGTAGACGACGAACTGCTGGAGCAGCAGACCGGCCACCACCGTCGCCACGTAGTAGAGCAGGGGCGCAACGATGCCGGTGCCAAACGTGAGCGCGGTGTTGAAGATGATGGCGAAGACGGCCACCGGCGCGAGCCGCATCGCGAAGTGAACGATGCGCATGCAGGCGTCGAAGATCTGCTCGAAGATGCGCACGAGCAGGATCTCTTCGTCGTCGCGCGCCGCCAGACCGCTGACCGCGACGCCGAAGATCACCGCGAACACCATCAGCGGCAGCATCTCGCCGTCGAGGGCCCGTACCGCCGACTCGAGCGGATTGCGCGGTACCAGCTCGATGAGGATGTCGCTGAACGGCTTGGCCGCGGCCGCGTTCGCCGCGAGCGTCTGCACGCTCCCTGCCGCCGCGGCGCCGGCCAGTTCGACGCCGCGGCCCGGCCGAAACAGGTTGACGAGCGCGACACCAATCAGCACCGACGCACCGCTCAGGACGACCGTGAAGCCGAGCGTCCGTCCGGCGACGCCCGACAGGTCGTGCCCGCGCCGGAGCTGGTACACGCCGATCACGAGCGCCGAGAACACCATCGGCACGACGATCATGAAAATCGTGCGGAGAAAGATCTGGCCGATCGGCCGGAGGAGGTGGGTGCCGAGCGCGGCGAGGGCGGGGGTCCCGGCGTACGGGTGAAGCGCCGCGCCGGCCACGATGCCGAGGATGAGCGCGGCGGCGAGTTTGTTATGGAGCTTCACGCAGGGCGCCCGGTGGTGACGCGCTGCACAACCGGGAGCGCCGTTATTCGACGATCGTGATTTGCGACGTTTCGACTTCGAACGGCTTGTACACGCCCATTCGGCCTTCCGCGTCCTTTGCCGTGATCGTGTACCGGACGATGCCGACCGGCGCGTCGGCCGGGACCATCCACTTGGCGACCCAGAACTCGCGCTCCGGCTCCTTGGCCGTCTGCCGGTCGCGCATCGGGATGTCCACCGTCTTGCCCGCGTAGCTCAGGTGCACGACGAGCTGCGTGCTCCGGTCGCGCTTGCCCGTCACCGGGTTGATGGCGGTGGCGCGGAAGCCCACCGGGTCGCCGTGCTTGAACCGGTTGTTCAGGATGCAGTTGTTGGGCTTCCCCATGCCGTAAAAGTTCGCCGTGTCGCCGTACACGACGATCTTGCCGCCGGCTGATTCCTGGGCGGCAAACGAGGAGGTGGCCAGAATGGTCAGGGCGACGAGCGCCAGAGAGGCTGCCAGCTTCATGGGACGGAAGATTACCATCAGCGGAGCCGCTGTGTCACGGCGACGTTGGGCCGGGCGAAACGCGCCGCGTCAATCGCCACGTTCGGCCGGATCTCCTTGAGCTGGATCGTCGCCTGGCCGTTGGTCCAGGTGGTGACCCAGTGGTAGGGCATCTTCACGCCCGCGACGTCGCGGAAGTCTGAAAAATCGGTCTGGACCGGCACCGGGCCCGCGCCCGTGTCGTTCCACCGGACCATCCGGATCAGCAGTCCGGAGGCGTCAAAATACAGGTTGGCCGGATTCTGCCCCGGATTGACGCCGCGCAGCGCCAGCACCTCCTTGTCGTCAATGGTCGCGAAGCCGGTCTGCCACTGGGCGAAGGCCTTCGCGAGCGCGGCCGGAAAGAAGGCCATCGTGTCGATCCGGGTGCCGGTGAGGTTCGAGCCGGTGAGCTCGAGGAGCGGCACTGGCGTGTCAGGCTGGTACTTCCAGCCGGCCTTGCCGTCGAAGGCGTAGATCAGGTTCTTCCCGCCACCGATGTCCACGACGAGCGCGCGCTGGTCGGGAGCCCTGACGAAGACCTGGACCGGCGCTTCCGTGTCGCTCGTTTCAAAGCCGATGTACGAGCCGGTGCCGGTGAAGCTCGTGAGCCCGGCCAGCCGTCCGGCGCCGCCCATCGCCTGGACGTACTTCGCCAGCGTCTGCTCGGCCGGCGGGGCCGCCACGTCGGGAAAGAACTTGATCGACGTCGGGTCCTCGACGAGCGCGGTGTACTGCAGGCGGAGGCTGGGCGACCGCTCCGGCTGCGGGTCGCCGTTGTGGCAGGTGAAGCAGGTGATGCGCTGCTGCCCGCCGAAGTACTGCTTGTTGAGCGCGTTCATCATCACGACCATCTGCCGCGCCCGCATGATGCGCGGCGTCTGGGCGGCAAACGCCTTCGGATCGGAGGTGATCTTCGGATCGTGGCAGCCGACGCAGTCGAGCAGGAGGGCGGACGCGAACATCCCCATCGTGTCGTTGAACCGGTCCACCGGCATGCCCCGGAGGACCTGCACGTTCAGGTAGACGTCCTCGGCCATCGGCGGTTGCTGCGGCGCGGCCTGGCGGGCGGCGAGGCCGGCCCCCACCAGACACACGAACAGCACGGCGATGGCACCGCGGATCCGGTGCCGCATGGCTATCCGCGCTCGCGCGTGGCGATGTGATCCTGGTCGCGGTCTTCGCACGGCAGATCCTCGACCAGCAGCGCCTTCGGATTCGGGTTGAGACGGCGAGTCACCGGCGTCATCGTCCAGGGCTGCATCAGCACGTCGGGGTCATGCACCGTGACCTGCCAGGTCATCGTGTTCCCGTCGCGGCGGAGCCGTTCCACGACGCGCATGTTATTGCTGTGGAAGTAGCCGGGCCAGGCCAGCCAGCTCTCGTCGGTGAAGCCGACGCTGTCGATGACCAGCGTGTCGCCGTCCCACGTGCCGACCGAGTCGCCGTAGTAGGTCAGGTCCTGCGACCGGATCGGATCGTGGGCGCGGCCGTCAGTCGGAATCACGCGGAATGTGTTCTTGTTCTGATAGAGGAAGATGATCTCGGTCGCCGTCTGCACGATCTTGCTTGGCGCGCCGATTCGCGGCAGCCCTTCCGGATAGCACTTGATGTCCGGGTCCTTGAAGTTGCCGTTGACGTCCAGGTCCTGGACCTTGTCCCAGTACTCGGCCTTGTAGAGCGGCAGATTCGGGTCCATCCGCTGGCGGACGCCGCTGTCGCGCTCGAAGTTGATGCCGGGCTTGCACTCCTGGCCCGGATGGCACGGACGGCCCTTGCTGAGCACGGTAATGTTGCCCTGTTCGTCGGGTTTCAGCGTGTCGCCGCCGCCCCCGCCCCCGCCGATCCAGACGCCGCTGAAGTTCACTTTGCCGTCCGGCGTGCGCGGCGTCGGCGCGTTCTGCCCGGTACCGGCCGCCTGCGGCTGCTGTCCATACTGCGCGGCGTCGGCCGGCATGAACCACAACGCGGCCGCCGCCGCGGCCGCGAGCATCGTGTTGGTGCGAATTGGTCGGCGCATCATCCCCTCGTCTCTGTGATCTCCGTAGCGCGCACGCTTCAGCGTGCGCGAAACCGCGCGTGCGCGTCAGCGTCAGTTGTTCAGCGGGTCGGTCGGGTCCTCGTGGAACAGGGTAATGACCTTTCCATCGGGACTCTTCATCGTGCGCACGCGGCCGACGTTGGCGCCGTTCTTGGCTGGCGCGAACGTGACCTCGTAGACCGAGCCAATCTGGAAGATCCGCACCAGGCCGGCGGCGCGCAGCGCCTGCGGACCGGCGCCCGACATCTCCCACGTCACCTTGGTGCCGTCGGCCTTCGTCTCTTCGAAGAACCAGCGGCAGTGCGGGTTGATCATGGCGAAGCGGGTCATCGTGCCCGTGAAGGCGCCGGTCTTGCCCATGTCGTACTCCGCCTGGATCGCGTGATGGGCGACGGCGGGCTGCGTCATCAGGAGTCCCGCTATGAGGAATGCGAAAGCGCTCAGTCGTTTCATCGGTCTCCTCCGGCTGTCGTTCGCCGAGGGCTGAAGCCCTCGGCCTACCTGATGCTCTCCGGCACCGGCATCACCACGTAGGGATTATAGGTATTCGTGTTCGTCGTGGTCAGTTCGAGCGTCGTGTCCCCCTGCCGCCGCACGATCCGGCGAGGGAGCATGATGTCGGCCCGATAGTCCTGCCAGTTCCATTCGCCGTAATCCGCATAGGTCGTATCGGTCGCCACCGCGCCCACCGTCTCCACCCGGACGATGTAGGTGCCGACCAGGTTCTTGAGCGCGGCCTCGTGCGGCGCGACGAGCAGGCCCGGGTCTTTTCTCACCGTGGCGTTCACGGTGACGTCGTCGGCGGGCGCGGGCAGCGGGAACGAGAGCACGGTCGTTCCGCCGGCCGCCTTCACCGTTGCCCGCGGGCCGGCCGCCGCGGCCGCCTTCACCACGCCCATCGGCGTCGTCCAGAGATAGGCCAGGCGCTCCTTGAGGCGGTCGCGCGCCGGCGTGGCGTTCCGGCCGCGCTCGGTTTCGTTCCACGCGGCGGCGCCGGCCACGACCTCGATCTGCCGCTGCGGCTGGCCGCCGGCCGCCTGCCGCCGGTAGTCGACGCGCAGGCCGGGCACGCTGTAGTTGACGCTCAGGCGGTAGTCGGGCACCTCGAAGCGCTGCTGGCCGATGGTCAGCGTCCCCTTGGCCCACTGCTCCAGCGTGAGAACGGAATCCTGCTGCTGCAGGCTGCGCAGCATGCCCATGGAATTGGCCAGCTCGAAGACGAGGGCCTTGACGTCGGGCGAGTTCGCCGGCGCCGCGGGACGCTGCTGCGCGTGAGGCAACGCCGTCGCAGCGCCGAACAGGGCGACGCCCAGAAGAAGAAGTGCGCCTTTTCTCATACAGATGATCCGGTCCACGGACACGAGGATGCGCTTGCGAATCGCGGAGAGTAGCGTAACGCCGTTGCGGTGTAAAGAACAAGGGGAGAACAGAACAAGGGGAGAACGTGGCCGGCATGTCACCTGAAGCACGGAAGGCCGAAGTCCCCGTAGGTCCCGCTCGGCGTGCGGCGGTTGTCCGCGAGCACGTAGAAATCCGGCAATCCGGTCCGCGCAGCCTGGATCACGTAGCGCCGGGTGTACCGGCGGGCGACATAGTCGTACACGAGGGGATACTGCTTGAAATGTTCCATGGGATCGGTCCGGCCGGAGCTGATGATGATCGGCACGGGATCCCGTTCCACCATGGCGAGGGTGCGACGCTGATGCTCGGGGCTGCTGAGGAAGCCGGCATCCCAGTAGAGATGGCCCACGATGCGCCGCTCCGTGTAATAGGGGAAATTGAACATGTCGGTCATCACCCACACGCGATCGTCCGGCGTCGTGCACTCGTAGACGTAGCGAATCAGGCTCGTTCCTCCCACCCGGTCGTGCGGAGCGTAGGTGTCGATGGGCGGCGCCACCGAATAGGCCTGGAACTGGAGCACGCTCCGGCGCCACCACAACCCGCGCCAGTTGTCGTTCATGACCTTCAGCGACGTCGTGCTCCGCGCGTACGTGAGCGCCCCGCACACCCACACGAGCACGAACACGGCCGCGGTCGCGCCGGAGAGCAGGCGGACGGGCCATGGCGCGCGCTGCCGGTGCGCATGCAGCGCGTGGCCGACCAGGCACGCTCCGGCAATCGTGGCGAGCGCGGTGTGATCCATGAAGTAGCCGACGCGCCGGACGAGGGCCGTGAAGGCGACCGCCGCCAGCACCGCGGTGGTGAAGGTCTTTGCCGATGCTTCCGGCATGAACGCGCCCGCGTATCCGCGCGACCAGCTCACGACGAGCAGCAGCAGGAGCGCGAACGGCACGGCCCTCGACAGGTAATGCAGGGCCGCGGCGGCGTTGTCTGCATGCCAGTACCGCGGCGCGATGCTCAGCCGGAACAGCGGCACCGCCCGCTGCGCGTCGATGATCCAGGACTCCTCCGCGGGACGGAAGCGGGTCCGGTCGATGAGCCCGGTGTCGCCGGCGGCCGGGTCTTCGACGATGGCCCTGATATTGGCGGTCCGCGTGTCAACGAGCGCGTATTCCCAGTCGGTGCCGCGCTGGCCCGCGTTCGTGTTCCGTCCCCCGGTCAGCGAGTACTTTCGTTCGAGCGCCGCCCGCCTGTCGCCGGTCACCTCGGGCTTCCATGTCACGAACACGCGTGCGGGGTACGGCGGAAGAACCCGGAGCCAGTCGGCCGGTGCGGACGCATCGACGTGAAACGGCACGGGACGTCTCGAGGAGGCCTCCATCTGCGTGGCCATCCGGATCCGTTCCCTGAAATACGACACGACGCCTTCGTCACGCTGGACCATGACGAAGAAGGGCAGGAGCAGCACGACGAGCGCGCCGCCCAGGCGCAGCCATTCGATGAGGACTCGGCGCGGCCCGGCGGTGACGTGTGCGGCCAGCACCGCCGCCGCCGCACCGGCGCCCGCGTAGGCGCCGTGATCGTGGCGGTAGAGAAACGCGATCGCCACCCCGAGCGCCAGCCCGGCGGAGCGCCATCTGGACGGCCGGTCGATGTAGCGCCAGCAGAGCCACGCGACAAGCGGATACAGGAACAGTTTCGGGTAGCTGTACAGTTCGGCTTCAGCGGTGATGAGCGACCCCAGCAGCGTCAGCCCTCCGGCCGCGACGAGCGAGCTCGTCGCCCGGTACGCCAGCAGGAACGCCAGCGTGAACGCGGCCGCCGTGAGCGCGCTTCCGAGCAGGACTTCGCCGATGACGCGATAGCCGACCGCCCACTGGGCGAGCGCGGAGAGTCCCCAGTACAGCGGATCGCCCAGATCGGCGAAGTCGCGGAACGGACGGTCGCCCTTGAGGAACGTCGCGGCCGTCCAGAGCGGCCAGTGGTCGTCGCCCCGCATCTCCGGCAGCGTGGCAAAGCGGATCGCGAAGGTGGCCGCGAACACCGCGACGGCCGATGCCGCGGGCGTCGGCTGGTCAGGCCTCACGGCGCCGGGCTCGCGTAAGATGAGACCTCCACTTCCGAAGCTGCATGGTGCTTGGCCAGCGAGTCGTTGTCGTGATGCCGGCGTTCAACGCGGAGCGAACGCTGGAGCAGACGGTATTGGATGTCGATCGGACGGTGGTCGATGACATCGTGCTCGTCGACGATTGTAGCTCCGACAGGACCTACGACACAGCCGTGACGCTCGGGCTCCACGTGCTTCGTCATGAGCGGAACGCGGGCTATGGCGCCAACCAGAAGACGTGCTACCGCACGGCGCTCGGCCTGGGCGCCGACATCGTCGTCATGATTCACCCCGATTATCAGTACACGCCGAAGCTGGTGCCCAGCATGGCGTCGATGATTGCCACGGGCCTCTATGACGTGGTCCTGGGGTCGCGCATTCTTGGCGGCACCGCGCTCAAGGGGGGGATGCCGCTGTACAAGTACTGCGCCAACCGGGCGCTGACACTCATTCAGAATATCGTCACCGGGCGCAAGCTATCCGAGTATCACACCGGGCTGCGGGCGTTCTCGAGGACGGTGCTGGAGACGCTGCCGCTCGGCCGGAACAGCGACGACTTCGTCTTTGACAATCAGGTCCTGCTGCAGGTGTTCGCCGCGGGCTTCCGGATTGGAGAGATCAGCTGTCCGACCCGCTATTTCCCCGAGGCCTCGTCCATTCACTTCTCGGCGAGCGTGAAGTACGGGTGCGCCTGTCTCCTGCACACGCTGCGCTACGCCCTGAGGCGATGGGCAATCCTCAGGCCGGCGTGGCTTGACCTGCGTGGGCCTGGACCGGAGGGGTAGTCGCCGCGCGACGCGTCCGTGAATCGCTGGTGAGCCGGGGGGGAATCGTCGCGGTTCAGGCGAGCCCGCAGGGCGAAGCCGACCTCGCTGACTTCCTCCCGGCGGCACCACTCCGAGTAGCGCGAGGAGTGGTGAGCCGGGGGGGAATCGAACCCCCAACCCGCAGATTAAGAGTCTGCTGCTCTGCCAATTGAGCTACCGGCCCGTCAAAAGAAATCATTGTACCAGACTGCGGCCATTTCGATCCGCTCAGGCATGGAACCTTGATCC
>JACQZV010000004.1 GCA_016213695.1 Acidobacteriota bacterium
TATCGCCGCGCCATTGGCCGGCAAAGGGGACGAGCCTTACGGTGCGAAAGCCGACGCCAGGGTGCTCGTAATGGAAGACGCGCTCGAGCGGGAGCGGAGCGGTCGGGTCCTCGGCCGTGTCGACGATCACGAAGGCGCTGGACGTGCGGGGCCCCTCGAGGCGCAGGCCTGCCGCCTCGCGCACCACCGACCGGGCGCCGTCGGCCGCAATCACGTATCGCGCCCGCAGCGAATCCGACCCGGCGGCCAGCGTGACGCCATCATGGTCGATGCTCGCGCCGGTCACTCCGGCATTCCACAGGATCTCGACGCCGGCCTCGGCGCACGCCTGCAGCAGAATCGCCTCGGTCACGACCTGCGGCAGATTCGCCGAGGCGGGCAGCACGCCTGGCGGCGGCGGCGGATACGTGCGGCGGTAGACCTCGCGCCCGCGGTACAGCGTGCGGCGCGTCCCCCACCAGAGCCCGCGGCGTACGAGCGCCTGGCCAAGGCCGGGCCGGATGCGCTCGAGCACCTCCAGGGTGACCTTGTGGAGAAAGATCGCGCGGCTTCCCGGACGGACGCGGTCCGCCGCGCCCGCTTCGACGACAAGAACAGGACGTCCCGCGGCGCGGACGGCCAGCGCCGCAGCGAGTCCCACGGGGCCGGCCCCCACGATCACGACATCGCGCACGGACACCATTGTGACTTGTGCCTTGTGACTTGCGCCTTGTGCCTTGTGACTTGTGCCTTGTGACTTGTGAGTGATGCCTTGGTTTGACGATAATGAGCGGCTCCGGTGGAGAATCTCCTGCGCGGGATGTCGCGTCGTTCGAGCCTTCGTGCCGCCGTGTCCGGAGCCCTCGCTCTGACATGGCTGTCCGGCGCCGTCCCGGGTCGTCTGGGCGCGCAGGCCCAGGCGCCCGCGGTGCTCGTCATCGACGGCGGCACGCTCATCGACGGCAACGGCGGAACGCCCGTGACCGACGTCGTCATCGTGGTTCAGGGCGACCGGATCAGCAGCGTGTCCCGCCGAGGCCAGGCCGCGATTCCCCCCAACGCGCAGGTGATTCGCGCCGACGGCAAGTTCATCCTGCCGGGGCTCTGGGACTCGCAGGTCAGCTACAACTGGTACTACGGCGAAGTGATGTTGAACTACGGCATCACCTCGACCATCGACGTGGGCATCGCGGGCGAGATCGGCGCGCCGCACCGCGACGCCGTGCACAAGGGGCTCGTGCGCGGGCCGCGTCCGTTCACCGGCATCTCCAGGTTCACGACCGAGCCGGTGGGCGGCACCGGACTCGAGACGCCCGGCACACCCGGGCGCACGCCGAAGAGCGCGCAGGACGCGCGGGAGCTCGTCCGTGCGTGGACCGGCCTGGGCGCGGACATGATCCAGTTCGCCGAAGGCGGCCTGCCGATGGAGATCTACCAGGCCGGCGCGGACGAAGCGAAGAAGCTGGGCAAGCCGACCTTCATGCGCGCCTACGGCCCAATCCTCGGCCCGCGCGAAGCCGCCATGCTCGGCACGCGCAACCTCCCGCACTCGGCCGGCATCGGCCGCACCGTCGCGCGCACGCCGGTCACGAGCGAAGACGACCCGCGCAACGAAGCCGACCTCTTCTCGGAGATGGACGAGGCGAAGGCGAAGGATCTGATTCAGCTGCTCGTCAGGAGCAACGTCGCGCTGACGCCGACGTTCCGCGCCACCTACGGCGGCTTCCAGCGCGACTGGGACAGGTTCGCGCAGGAGGATCGGCGTTTCTTTGACACGGCCGATCCGGCGCTGCTCGCCTACTATCCGCCGGAACGGATCGAGACGACGCTGGCCATCTATCGCGGACGCCCGGGCGGTACCGGCGCGGTGCGCGAGCGGCGGCTCCAGGGCTACCGCAACGCGCTGCGCTTCCACAAGATGTTCGCCGACGCGGGCGGCCATCTCATTCCGGGCGCCAACACGAACCCGACGCGCGTGCCCGGCAACAGTCTGATTCACGAGATGGTCATCTTCACGGAGGCCGGCATCAGCCCGATGCAGATCATCCAGGGCGCCACGAAGTGGTCGGCCGAGACGATCGACCGGGGCAGGGACCTCGGCACCATCGAAGCCGGCAAACTTGCCGACCTCCTCATCGTCAACGCCGACCCGCTCCAGAACATCGAAAACCTGCGGCAGGTCGACACCGTCGTCTTCAACGGCAGGCGCGTGCCGCTCGGCTACAGCGCGGGCTACAACCCGGTGTTCAGGCGCGAGTCGGAGCTCAACGCGCCGGTGGAGGCGCTGCTCTGGGTGAACGCGTTCAGGCCGGTGGCCTTCGGCGGCAGCGGCGGCCGCTTCAACGGCAACCGCCCGGTCGGCCCCGGCCGGCCGCTGCCGAATCCGGTGGAGTCGCCGCAGCCGGCGATTGAAGCCATCAGCCCGCTCATGGTCACCGAGGGAAGCCCGACCATGACGGTGACGCTCAGGGGATTCAACTTCGTGCGACGCTCCCAGGTGCTCTTCAAGGGTGTGCCGGTCCCCTATACGGCGGTGAGCGGGTCGGAGCTCCAGGTCAGCATCGATGCGTCGCTGCTGCGCGAGCCCGGCTGGCACGAGCTCGTCGTCCGCAATCCGTGGCCGCTGCACCCGGAAATCGGCCTGCAGTGGGGCAACGGCACGTCGAACAAGGCTCACCTCATCGTGAGATTCCGCGACTAAGGAGTGTGTGATGCGACGGATAGCCGCCCTGACGATCCTCTTTCTCCTTCCCGGCCACCCGCATGCCCAGGCGCCGACACTCAACACGGAAGTGCCGCCGATGCTGCCGCTGAAGCAGGTCGCCTATATCAAGGCGTCGAACGCCGAGGCCTACGACCACTTCGCGTGCGGCGGCGGCAACCAGGGTCATACGGGCAACTCGATCGGGCTGAGCGGCGACGGCAGCACGATGGCCATCGGCGCGCCGTTCGAGAGCGGCGGGGCGCCGGGTATCAACGGCAACCAGGGCGACAACGCCGTGTATGCCTCGGGCGCCGTCTACGTCTACCTCCGTCAGGGCGGCTCCTGGGTTCAGCAGGCGTACGTCAAGGCATCCAACCCCGGGCAGAGCGATCATTTCGGGTCGTCGGTCGCGCTGAGCCGCGACGGCAACACGATGGCCGTGGCCGCCCACTGGGAAGCGAGCGCCGCCACCGGCGTCAACGGCAACCAGAACGACAACTCGATCCCGCAGGCCGGCGCCGTCTACGTCTTCACGCGCACCGGCACCACCTGGACGCAGCAGGCCTACATCAAGGCGTCGAACACGGGCAGGCCCGGCAAGGGCGGAGAGGACATCAGCGACGGCGACCAGTTCGGCTTCTCGCTCGCGCTGAGCGGCGACGGCAACACGGTGGCGGTCGGCGCCATCACCGAAGACAGCGGAGCGAAGGGCATCAACGGCAACCAGAACGACGATATGGCAACCTCGGCGGGGGCCGTGTATGTGTACGCGCGGACGGGCACGACGTGGGCGCAGCAGGCCTACGTCAAGAGCGCGACCACGGTGGCCGGCGATCTTCTCGGGTTTGCCGTAGCGCTCAACCTCGACGGCAACACGATGGCCGTCACCGCCTTCGACGAAGACGGCTCGGGCCGTGGGATTAATCCGCCGTACGACAATCGCGCGATGAATGCCGGCGCGCTGTACGTCTTCACGCGCCA
>JACQZV010000076.1 GCA_016213695.1 Acidobacteriota bacterium
CCGGCCACCACCTGCGCCACGACGCTGAATCCGAGCGGGTCGAGGCGCTGGTTGTCCTTGAGGTTGATGAAGAGCTGCGTGGTGCGCGTGTTGGGCCCCGCCATCGCGAATGAGAGCGTGCCGCGCACGTTGCCGCGCTTCACGGTGTCATCCGGAATGCGGCGCTCCCGGAAGGCGCGCTGCACGGCAGTGTCGCCATTCATGCCGAACTGGACGACGAAGTTCGGGACGACGCGGAAGAACCGGACGCCGTCATAGTAGCGGTTGCTGACCAGCCAGTAGATGCGGTCGGCGCCGCGCGGCGACCAGTCGCGGTGCACCTTCAGGTCGAACGGGCCGCGCGTGGTGGTGAAGCGCACGGTGAAGCTGTCCGGCCCCACGGCGTCCAGGCCCTTGGGGGCGGGGGACGTGAGGGGGGCGGGGCGGTGGCAGGCGGCGAGGGCCGCGGCCGCAATCATGAGATAGACTCGTCGCACTCAGTTCCTCAGCGTAGTTGGGACATGCTGGACCTTCAGTTTCCGAAGATCGGCCTCGCCGCTGCCGAATCGGAGTCGGGCGGCGATCGTGCCCCGCGGAACCATGAACGAGTACGCTTCCGGCGACTCGTCGATCGCGGGATAGAAGCTGAGGCCCGTCACCGTACTCTCGTACGTCTGCCCCTTCGCGTCCAGCAAGTAAACATAGTTCAATTTCACGGGGACCAGTCCCGAGTCGGCCAAGATGCGTTTCAGGGTGCCGCGCACCGTCAGGTAGACCTGCCCGGAATCGGCGGGCAGGACCATGTGCCGACCGTTGGGTCGGACGATCATGCTCTCCACCGAGTCGGCTGTTTCGATGCCGTGGGGCGTGAAGGCGAGCCACTCATGCACGGCGCGGTTCGTTGCGGCGGCTTGCGCGCGCGTTGCGGTCGCCTGGGCTGCGGCCACCGCTGAAAGCGCGAGGGACAGGGTGATCCCTGCCATGAGACGATGGATCATCGTGCACCGTTCCTCGAAAAGGGAGTTGCGGAGTCGTGGCGCTCGACTGGCACGTCAGTCAGACGGCTCAGCGGGGAGGCGCATTCGCGGGCTTTGGGGGCGATGCGAAGGTCACTCGCCGCAGGTCTACCCTACAGTGGGTTCTCCACTCCGGGCGTTGGTCGGGTGGCGCATCCGCCGCGCGCACGAACTGGCCAAGCACAAGCGCCTTCGCGGCGGTGCCAGCCGGCACACTGTAGAAGTGCTCCACGCTGAAGCGTGTGACTGACTCGGTGCGCGCGCCGCCACCGGAATTGCTGAAGAGCGTATCGCGCTGGTCCGCAATGTGCGTGTACGGCAGGGGCGGGTAGGCGTTCGAGTCTGCCAGCTGCAGTTCGAATATGAGGATGAGAAACTCGCGCCCGGCGGGCGCGGTGCTGAACGAGAAACCACCACGCCCCGCACCTGCCCACGATGTCGCGCGCTCCGCGGAGAGCACGCGGACGTCGAGACCGGGGCACTTGCCCTGCGCGACTGGGGCGGCCTGGGCGGCAGCGGTCGAAGCGAGCGAGAGCAGGACAAGCCCCGCAACGGTGGATCTACGCAACGAATGACGGGTCACGATGCACCTCGGGACAGGACAACCGGCAAATGCGCTACGGAGCGGACCGTGTGAGCGTGAGCTTGAGGGCCGGGAAGCGCGCCAGCCGCAACTCCGCCGACGCCGCCGCCTTGGGGACGATGTAGTTGCAGACGGACTTGCCGTCCATCAGCCCGCCACCGTCGGACTCGAAGGTGTTGCCGTCCACAACCACAACGCCGCACGCGGCACCGACGGTGGCGAGCGAGCTCCGGTCCGCATCGAGCGCCGCGTCCGAGCTCACGAACGAGAAGAAGGAAGGCGCTCGCAGGATCGCGCGGCTTCAGGGCCCCGCCGTGCAGCGAGGGGTGGAGGCGCGCGTCGAGCACCCGCGCTGAATCGCTGCCGTTCGTGAGCGTCGCTGGGAGCTGTTGGGCTTCCGCTCGCACCGATGCGGCGACTCCCACGAGCCCGGCCACCGACGCCAGGGTTCCCACGCGCATTATAGCACCTCCTATGTGATGGAGTTGACTTTCCCGACAACGACGCCTCGTGCGAGGCGTGTGCCACGCAGGGACGATGCCGGCTAGCTGTTCACCCTCCAGTTCCGTCCGTTAAGCGTCACCATTACCGGTCGTTCCCCGAACCAGAACCCGCTGCATCCGACAACGCCAAAGCGCTCGCGGTGCTCAATCAAAAGATCCACGATGGCGCGCTTGGGCTTGGAGCGGAGGCGCAGTCCGAGCAGCACGCCACCGCCGAGCGCGCCGCCCGCGAAGAGGCCCAGCAGGACGGTTCCAAAGATCAGTTCTCCGGCCGAGGGCCGCGGTGTCGAAGTGAGCATCAGCACGGGGAGGACAACGGCCACGAGTCCGAAGGTGGCGAGCGCCGTGATGCGGGCGGCTTTCGGCGCCACGCGCTGCCACTTCTCGCCGCGTTGAGCAACGCACCGCGCGCACACGTCGGCGTCGCCGCGATACATCTTCAGAAAATCCTGCACGGAAGTGGGGATTTCATCATCACGCACGTACCAAAATGTGTGCCTCGTGACGTCGGAAGCGGCTTGGCAGATCGCGCAGTGCATATCACTCCTTCCCCCAGAAGTCACGGATGTCCGTCGGTATCTCGCAGCCCACGCTAACCGCTGTCCGTCGAGCAGATCGAAAAGTTGGTGAAGCCGTCGATCGTGTAGCGGCTGACTGATTGGGGCTGCCGCATCGGATCGCCGGGCGCCGCTCCGCGTCACGATGCGAGCGGGTGTTACGCGAGGTACACGACAACGAAGGGCTGTCCCAAAGGATCGTGGAAGTCCGCGTGCCACGCCCCGCCTCGGCGTGCGAACTTTTGCTGCAGGCTCCATACCACTGGCTCCAGGGTGGCGCGGTCGTCCCGCGGCAACGACGGCGCCCAGACGTCGAGGATGCGGGCGTCGGGCGCCAGCGGCCGCCCCGGCGTCGCGGCCACATGCCGGAGTATCGCGTGATGGGCCTGCTCGTACAGCGGTGACCGGGCGGACTCATCGCAGAGCACGAGAACCAGGCCGTACCCTGCCGCCGCCTCCTGCTCGGTGCGGACGGGCAGCGCCCGCGCCGTGGCACTCGTCGCTGGGCCCGTCGAGTCGGACGCGGTCGCGGGCGCACGCCTGCGTCCGGTCCACAACCACGTTCCGATCACTACGAAGCCAGCGTCGATCGCCAGCGCCAAGGCGAGCCGCGGCCCGGGCACGAACACGATGTTCCCGATTGCGGCGCCGACGCCGAGAACGATGAGGGCCAGCGCAACGATGCGAAGCGACCGCGACTGGAGGTTCACCAGGACCTCGTACGAAGGGAGGCGACGTCAGCGGATGGCGTCCAAACAGTAGCGCGCCGTGGGCCGACCGCAAGCGGGTTCATGTCCCAGCCGCGCATCGTGCCACCACGCGCCCGGCAGCGGCCGGGGCCGCGCCGTCCTTGGCCTACCCAGTCTCGCGCACTTCGGAGAGCGCCTCCATCACCGCCCCCCGCGCCAGCGCCACCTTGTAGGCGTTGTCGGAGAGCGGCGCCGCGCCGTCCCCCGCCCGCTGCGCCGCGCGCTCGATGCGAGCGTCGGTGAGGTCGTGCCCGATGAGTTCCTGCTCCACC
>JACQZV010000077.1 GCA_016213695.1 Acidobacteriota bacterium
GCCGTCCACGTGTTGGTCGCCGGCGTGTACGCGTAGACCGTGTTGATCTCCACGCAGCAGTCGGTCCCCCCCGCCACATACAGCGTGCCGCCGATCACCGCCGAGGCCGCGCTCGTCTGCACACCGGGCCGATTCGGTTTCATCGTCCACGCGTTGGCCGCCGGGTCATACGCCTGGACCGTCGCCAGGTGTCCCGCGTTGTAGCCCCCCGTCACGTACGCCACGCCGTTGACCACCCCGGTCGCCGCACCGTGCCGCGGCGTCGGCATCGCCGCCTTGCTCTGCCACGTCCCGCTGACGCTCCCGCTCACCGCCACCGCCGTCGTCGTGTTCGCCTTGTTCACCGTCTGCGTCACGCCGCCGGAACTGCTGGCATTAAAGTCCGGACCGGCGTTGTAGTCCGCTGTGATGGTGTGCGTGCCAACCGTCAGCTGCGTGGTACTGAAGCTGGCGGATCCGCCGCTCAGCGTCGCGGCGCTCCCGATCGGCGTGCCGTTGTCCTTGAACTGCACCGACCCGGTTGGCGTCCCGGCCCCTGGCGCGATCACGCCAACGGTTGCCGTGAAGGTCACGCTCTGGCCGTATGCGGAAGGACTGGGCCCCGAGGTCACCGTCGTCGTCGTGTCGGCCCTGTTGACCACCTGCATCAACGCCGGTGACGTGCTCGTCGTGAAACTGGTGTCGCCGCTATAGACGGCCGTCATCGAGTGGCCCGCGGCCACGAGCGCCGACGTGGTGTACGTCGCTGTTCCGCCGCTCAGGGTGGCCGTGCCGAGCGTCGTCACGCCATCCTTGAATATCACCGTCCCCGACGGCGTGCCGATGGCGGGCGTCACGGGGCTGACCGTCGCTGTAAAGGTCACCGACTGGCCGAACTTCGATGGATTGAGCGACGAGGTGACGGCCGTCGCCGTGGCCACGAACGGCGTGTACATCTCCGTCGTCGTAGACACGGTGGACGTCGCGTTCGACGAATAGCCACCCACCGCGTAGATATGCTGGCTGTCCGCTCCGACGATGGGGTAATTCCGGGGAACGGTCATGGGAGCGACGGTCGTCCAGGCACCGGTCGCGGGATCGAAGACCTCATCGGTGTTCAGCAGCACACCGCCGGATTCACCACCGAGAACGTGCATCGTGCCGTTCAGCACCGCCGAGCGGGCACTCTGGCGTGGCGTCGGCATGTTCGCCAGCTGGGTCCACGTGTTGGCTGGCGGCGGGTCATACCTCCACAGTTCCTGCGAATAGCTTCCGTACGGTGGACTGCTCGTGCGGATCCATCCACCGGTGACGTAGATCTTTCCGTTGACGGTCGATGCGGTAGCGCCCTCGATGACATGGGGAAAGGGCGCTGCGGTACTCCAGGTGTTCAGGGCCGGGTCATAGACATCAACACGCGTGTACGCGCCGACGTAGTTGAGCCACCCGCCGATGAGATACAACTTCCCGTTCAGGCCAGCCGCGGCGATCGAACAGCGGGGCGACGGAATCGTTGTCGGGTTGGTCCACGTCCCCGCGACCGCGTCGTAGATATGGACGTACGGAGACGGAGTTGCGCAATCGTACGTGATGCCGGTGTAGTACAGCTTCGAGCCTATTGTGACGGTGTCCGCAGACATGCCGCCCCGGAACGGAGGCACCGTGGCTGATGACCACGTGTTGGTGGCGGGGTCATAGGCCTTGCCGTAAGGCACCGTCCCCGCGTTGGGGTTCCCGCCGGAGAAGACATACAGCTTCCCGTTCGCGAAGTTGCCGCCGGGTGTCGTCCCATCGGCGACTGCCGGCATCGGGGCCAGCGTCGTCCAGGTGTCGCCCACAGCCAGAAGGGAGACGAGAATCGGGGCGGTGAGGAGCAGCGCACCGATGAGACCCGCCAGAGCCAGCCGGGTGGCCCGCGCCCGTCGCCTGCCGACCGCCTGTCCCAAGGCGCGGCCAAGCGCCGACCGAATGGAAGCAGCCACTCGACCCAGGTGGCGCGAGTCTCGGTTCATGCCGTTACCTCTTTGCGCGCAAATCGTCCGCGCGTGATTTGCTCGAATCGTACGGTCAGGCTTGACGCACGGCAACAGGAAACAGCTGACACAAAGCGACATTTGTGGAATACACGCCAGCTAATTACGATTCCGTCATTACCGCTTCCCAAGACCGTGTCGCATCCGCACATACGACGGTCAATCCGTCAATCCTGGGGACGGTTCTTGCGGGCGCTGCCGACTATCTGATCGAAGGAAGGAAGGAAAACAGGGACGGGAAGAAAGCGAGGCGAGGGGCCAAGAACAGAACCGGGCGCAACGCTGCGCCCGGTTCCCGCGGAGCCTACTGATTCGTCGTGGCGAGCAGCCGATCGAAGTCCTGCTTGAACGCGACGTACGCCTTCGCGCCGGCGGTGTAGATCTCGACTTTGATCGACTGGCTGCCCGGTACGGTTCGCCCCAGCAGAAAGGCCGGCGTGCCCGTCACGCCCATGCCCTGACCCTCAGCCATGTCCCTGCGGATCTTGGCCGCGTGCTTCTCCGACGACAGGCATTGCTCGAAGGCGGCCGCGTTGAGTCCGAGCGCCGCGGCGTGACCCGGAAGCTGCGGCGACGCGAGCAGCGCCTGATTCCCGAAGAGGCGGTCGTGCATCGGCCAGAACTTGTCCTGCTCGTTTGCGCACTCCGACGCCTCCGACGCCTTGAAGGCGAGCGGGTGAATGCTCTCCAGCGGGAAATGGCGGAAGACGTACTTGAGCTTGCCCGTGTCGATGTACTCCTGGACGATCTGCGGCATGGTCTGCGTGAAGTGACGCCCGCAGAACGGGCACTGAAAGTCGGAGAACTCGACGATCGTCAGCGGTGCGTCGGCGCGTCCCTTGACCGGCGCGCCGGCGATGTTCAGCATGCGGCCCACGGCACTCGGGCGGGGCGCGGCCGCGGCCGGGCGGGCCTGGACAAGCGCTTTCAACTCGCCCAGCTCCTTCTGAATGGCCGCCTGTGTCTGCTTGATCGCGTCAAGCTCCTTCAGGAGGGCCTTGATGTCGTCAGACGACTGGGCCAAGGCGACGCCAACGGTCGCCACGACCATCACACTGCCGAGAGCCGCCGGCAGCCATTTCGCCTTCGTCATATTGCGCATCTTCATCTCCGCAACCGGATTCTTCTCGTCGGCAGGAAGGCCTTCTGTCGGAGCTTACAAAGGAGTTCGGAATAGGGAAGCCGGAGACAGGAGGAAGGAAACCCTACCCTCCCGTCTCCCTGACTGCGCCGACTACTTCAGGTGCTTGCTGACCAGCTTCGTCATTTCAAACATGTTCACGGTCGCCTTGCCGCCGAAGACCGCCTTCAGCGTCGCGTCGGCCTTGATCATCCGTTTGTTCTTGGCGTCCTGCAGCTTGTTCTTCTTGATGTACGCCCAGAGCCGCTTGGTGACTTCCGTCCTGGGGATCGGCTTGGACCCCACGACCTCAGCCAGTGTGGCGCTCGGCGTCACCGGCTTCATGAAAGCCGCGTTCGGCTTGCGGGCGGATTTTGTCGCGCGTTTGGCCATCTGTGTCCTTTCGAGACGAAAGAGCAATGTTCTTGGGTCACATAGTAACGCTGAATCGAGATTTGTGCGCGGCGATTTATGACCGGCGATGCAGAATCGGCGATCAATGCGTCGCCGCCCCCAGCCCGCCATACGGCCCGGCAGCATAGACCACCCGTCCGGCCACCATGGTCAGGACTGATTCGATACCGCCGATCTGCGCCACCGGCACCGTCAGGTAATCGGCCGAGAGCACCGCCAGATCGGCCCATTTGCCCACCTCCAGCGAGCCGCGCGTCCCTTCGTCGAAGGACATCCAGGCGCTGCCGACGGTGTAGAAACGGAGCGCATCAGCGCGCGTCGGCGTCTCCTGGTCGCCCCGGATGGCCGCGCCCGACGCCGTCCGGCCGTCGAGCAGCCACTGCAGCACGGTGAAGGGGTTGTAGGTGGACACCCGATGGGCGTCGGTCCCGGCCCCAATCGCCACACCCAGTTTCTGGCCGGTCACGACAGGCGGCATGAGCCGCGCCGCCCCGGGGCCGCCGCGTGTCACCATCTCGTCGCCGGAGTTGTACAGGGCATCCTGCACGGTCCACCCGACACCAAGCGCCTTCATCCGGCGCAGGGTCTCCGGCGAGGCGTCGTTCAGGTGCGCAATCGTCCACCGGAGCGGCGCGATCGGAACCTCTCGGTTCACCCGCTCGAAGATGCCGAGCAGCTCGCCCACGTTCTCCTCGCCGTTCCAGTGCATCGTAATCGTCAGGCCGCGCCCGGCCGCCCAGCGGACGATACGGTAGTACTTTTCCTTGTCCTCAGCCGGTGGAATCCCGGATATGCCGTTCATCGCCCACGTGATCCGCTCGCCAATGCCGTTGAACCGGAGCATCGCGTCGCCGAACCCCTGCGGCAGCAGCGCCACGTAGTTCTGGTACTCCTCGAACTCGCCTCCGTCGGTCATCCCGCACAGGCTGTAGGCGACCCGCACGGTCAGCTGGCCGTCGCGCCACACTTTGAAGAGCGCCTGGTACTCGGTGGGGGTCACGTTGTTGCCGCCCGGATCCACGACGCCGGTCAGCCCGAGGCGATTGAGCTCGCGGAAGAAGGCGCGGGTGCCCGCGACCTGCTGGTCGAAGGTCGGCTTGGGCAGCCGTTCGAACAGTTCCACGAGGTTGCCGGTGATCACGCCGGTCGGATGGCCGGCCGCGTCGCGCTCCATCCGGTTCTGCTTCGGCAGGTCGGCGTCGCCGGTGATCTTCAGCGCCTCGAGCGCCCGCGGTGTCAGCATCGCCCATCCGTAGGCGAGCTGAAGGTACACGGGATTGTCCGGCGCCGCGGCGACGAGCTCGGCCTGCGTCGGCCGCCGCCGCTCCGGAAACGCGTCGAGCGTGGCCGGCGGGGTGACGACAATCAGCCAGGCGCCGGGCCTGGCCGCGCGCGCGGCGGTGCGCAGCCGCTCGAGCGCCGCCGCGAGCGAGCCGGCGCCAATCCAGTTGACCTCGGTCGTAAAGCTCAGGGCGGCGCGCGTGGCGTGCATGTGCGAATCGATCAGCCCGGGAATCACCGTACGGCCGCCCAGATCGACCGTGCGCGTCGCCGGGCCCGCCAGCTTCCTCACATCCGCGGCACGGCCGGCCGCCACGACGCGGCCGTCGCGAATCGCCAGCGCCTCGTGCGTGGAGAACGCCGCGTCAACGGCCAGGATCTTCCCGTTGACGAGGATGGTGTCGGCCTGCTGCGCGAACAGCGCGCCGGGGGCCCCCAGCAGCGCAAGCGCGGATAACGTGACCACCAGTCTGCGCATGTTCACTCTCCCGTCAGAACGTTCTTCCTACGCCTTGACCGCCTGGTCGGCCACCGTCAGCCCTCGATCGATGATGGCAAATCCCTCGCGAAGCTCCGCCTCGGTAATCGTCAGCGGCGGATTGGTGAAGAAATAGTTCCAGCGGACGAACGTGAACAGCCCTTCCTGCCGGAAGAACCTGCCGAGCGCCGCCATCTCCGGCGACGTGCCGTTGAACGGCGCCATGGGCTCCCTCGTCTGCCGGTTGCGCACCAGTTCGACGATGCCGAAGAGCCCGATCGACCGGACGGCGCCAACCGACGGGTGGCGGCCGGCCAGGTCGGCGAGCAGACGCGCCATCAGCGCGCCCCGCTCCCGCGCGCGGTCGATCAGCCGGTCTTCCTCGTACACGCCGATCGTCGCGAGCGCCGCCGCGCACGCCACGGGATGGCCGCTGTAGGTGAGCCCGCCGGGAAACGGCTTGTCCCGGAACGTGTCGGCAATCGCCTGCCGCATGCCGACGGCGCCAAGCGGGACGTACGCGCTCGTCAGCCCCTTGGCCATCGTCATCAGATCCGGCACGACCCCCCAGTGCTCGATGGCGAACCACTTGCCGGTGCGGCCGAACCCGCTCATCACCTCGTCGGCGATCATCAGGATGCCGTATCTGTCGCAGAGCGCCCGCACACCCTGCATGTAGCCGTCGGGCGGAATCAGAATGCCGTTGGTGCCGGTCACCGACTCGAGCAGGACGGCCGCAATCGTCTGCGGTCCTTCGAGCTGGATGGTCTCCTCGAGATGCCGGAGCGCCTGCTCGGCGGAGTCCGGATCGCGCTGCACGCCGTGATACCAGTCGGTGACGTGCACGAATCCGGGTACCGGCGCCTGACTCCAGGCCCTGGGCTCGCCGGTGGCCGCCATCGCGGCCGCCGTGGCGCCGTGATACGAGCGGTAGCGCACCAGGATCTTCGGTCGTCCGGTGTGCGCGCGCGCGATCTTGATGGCGTTCTCGACCGCCTCGGCGCCGCCGTTGGTGAAGAAGAACACGTTGATGTCGCCCGGCGCGATCTCGGCGAGCCTGGCGCCGAGCCGCGCGCGCGGCTCCGCCGTCATCCCACCGGGCGTGACGTAGCACAGCGTCTCGAGCTGCCGCTCGATGGCCCGGACGACGCGCGGATCGCCGTGGCCGATGTTCACGCACATCAGCTGGCTGTTGAAGTCGAGGAACCGCTTGCCCTCCGGCGTCCAGAAATAGACGCCCTCGGCGCGCGCCACCGGAATCGGATCGACCGCGCCCTGCGCCGCCCACTCGAAAATGATGTGCTTCTTCGAGAGCGCCACCATCTCTTCGCCGGTCATCGCGCACTCCGGCGAAGAAACGACCCGCTGCCAGCCCGACCGACGAACTTTTCGCCGTCGATGATGACGCGGCCGCGGGAGATCACCGTGTCGGTGACGCCGGTGACCTCGCGGCCTTCGTAGGGGTTGTAATCCACTCTCATATGATGCGTCTTCGCGGACAACCGCATCGTCCGGTTCGGATCGAAGATGACGATGTCGGCGTCCGAACCTGGGGCGATGGTGCCCTTGCGCGGAAACAGGCCGAAGATCTTCGCCGGCGAGGTCGCCGTCAGCTCGACGAACCGGTTCATCGAGATCCGGCCGGTCCGCACGCCGCCGTCATAGACCAGGCTCATCCGCGTCTCGATGCCGGGCGCGCCGTTGGGAATCTTCGAGAAGTCGTCCTGCCCGAGCACCTTTTGCTCCTTCATGCAGAACGGGCAGTGGTCCGTCGAGATCGCCTGCAGGTCGTTGAACGCCAGCCCGCGCCAGAGGCGATCCTGCGTCTCCTTCGGACGCAGCGGAGGGCTCATCACGTACTTCGCCCCCTCGAACCCGGGCTCCTCGTAGTTGTCGTAGGACAGAAACAGGTATTGCGGGCACGTCTCCGCGTAGGCCGGCAGCCCGCGGTCGCGCGCCTCGGTCACCATCTCCAGCGCCTCGGCCGCCGACAGATGGACGATGTAGATCGGCACGTCGGCCATCTCGGCCAGCGCGATCGCGCGATGCGTCGCTTCGGCCTCGGCCCGCGCGGGCCGCGTCAGCGCGTGGTATTTCGGCGCGGTCTTCCCTTCGGCCAGCGCCTTCTTCACCAGCACGTCGATCACCCCGCCGTTTTCCGCATGCATGCAGATGGTGCCGCCGTTCTTCCCCGTGCGCAGCAGCGCCCGGAAGATGCTCGCATCGTCCAGCATGAAGACGCCCGGGTACGCCATGAACAGCTTGAACGACGTCACGCCCTGGCGCACCAGCGCGTCCATCTCCTGCTCCACCTGATCCGTCAGTTCGGTGACGATCATGTGGAACCCGTAGTCGATCGCCGCCTTCCCGTCCGCCTTCTTCATCCACGCTTCCCACGCGTGGTGCAGCGTCTGGCCCTTGTACTGAATGGCGAAATCAACGATCGTGGTGGTGCCGCCATGCGCCGCGGCGATCGTGCCCGACTCGAAGTCGTCTGAAGACCTCGTGCCGCCGAACGGCATGTCCAGATGCGTGTGGACGTCGATGCCGCCGGGAATGACCAGCTTGCCCGTGGCGTCAATCGTACGGTCGGCGGCCATCGTCAGCCTCGAGCCGATGGCGGCAATCGTCTCGCCCTCGACGAACACGTCGCCGCGGTACTCGTCGCTCGCCGTGACGATGGTGCCGCCCGTGATGAGCAGGCTCACGGCAGCTGCCCCGCGATCGGACCGTAGCTGTCGGGGCGCCGGTCGCGGTAGAACTGCCATACGCGCCTGACGTCTTCGATCATGTCGAGGTCCATCTCGGCGACGACGAGCTCGGTCTTGTCCTCGGATCCGGTCGCCAGAAGAGTGCCGCGCGGATCGACGAAGTACGACGAGCCGTAGAAGCGGCCGATGTTCCACGGCGCCTCTTCACCGACGCGGTTGCTGCAGGCCATGAAATAGCCGTTGGCCACCGCGTGGGCCGGCTGCTCCAGCTTCCAGAGGTACTGCGAGAGCCCCGCCACCGTCGCCGACGGATTGAAGACGATTTCCGCGCCGTTCAGCCCGAGGATGCGCGCCCCTTCCGGAAAGTGCCGGTCGTAGCAGATGTACACGCCAATCGCCGCAAAGCGCGTCCTGAACACCGGATACCCGAGATTGCCCGGCTTGAAGAAATACTTCTCCCAGAAGCCCGACGTGTGCGGGATGTGGTTCTTGCGGTACTTTCCGAGGTACGTCCCGTCGGCGTCGTACACGGCGGCGGTGTTGTAGTAGACGCCCGCCTGCTCGCGCTCGTAGACGGGTACGACCACGGCCATCTGGAACTTCTTCGCGTGCTGCGCGATGAGCTCGGTCGTCGGCCCGGGCACCGGCTCGGCCATGTCGTACCAGTGCGCGTCCTGCGACGGACAGAAGTACGGGCCGTTGAAAATCTCCTGGAGACCGAGGATCTGGACGCCGCGCCGTCCCGCCTCCTCGATGAGCGGGAGGTGAACGTCAATGGCGGCCTGGCGGATCTTCTCCACCGGCAGCGCGGGATCGGTCAGGGGTGTCGCGGCCTGTATGAGGCCGCCCACCACGCGTCTGGGCATCAGCCGCTCTCTCCGTGTCGGGATGTCGGTCGGGTCCCGCGAAACGGACCCGGCAAAGTGTATCTGAAACCGACGCGGGAAATTCCACGCACCGCCCGGTCGAACCGCGGATCGCCGCGGCGGTCGCCTGATTTTTCCCTTGTCCAACTGGTGAACTTCTTGCACTGTCTCTGCACGAATGGTGAGACGGGGCATGGCTCGCTGGCACCGCGCGCTGACGCCAGGGCTCGGCGCACTCGCGCTGGTCACCACGCTTGTGGAAACCCAGCAGATCAGGCAGACCAACAAGTACTCCCTGCACGGCGACGTCGAGCTCGGGCAAGCCGCCGCGTCCGAGGTGCGTCTGCGGCTGCCGCTCGTCAGCGACCAGGTCCTCGCCGCGTATGTCGGCGACGTGGGCCAGCGGCTTGTCGGCGCGATCCCGGATGGCCACCAGCAGCCGCTGTTTGCGTACTCGTTCGAGATCATCGATGCGGGCGACCTCGACGCCATTGCGCTCCCCGGCGGGCCGATCTTCGTGACACGCGGGATGCTCGATGTCGCGGAGACCGAGCACGACCTGGCGGCGCTCCTCGCCCACCAGTTGAGCCACATCGTGCTGCGCGACGCCACCGCGCAGGCCACTTCGGGTAACCGCTTTCAGATCGGTAACGTCACCGGCCTCGGCATCGCCGCCGCCGCAGTCGGTGTCAGCGAGGGTATCGTCGCGCGCGCCGCCGGCTTCGGCACCACGAGTTACTTTCTCGCGTATGGAGGCGAGGAGGAGCGACGCGCCGACCTGCTGGCGCTGCAGATGCTGACCGATGCCGGCTACGCCCCCCGGAACCTGTCCAACATGTTCCGCATCATCGAACAGGAAACGCTCCGCAGCGGACCTCTGTGGCTGAGCCGCCACCCCGACCCCGGTGGCAACGACGAGGACTTCAGCCGCCACGATGTCATCGCCATCGAAGCCGCGATATTGAGCGACGACGAGCCGCCGGCGCGAGCCGACCGGCTGCCGTCGATGCGGGCCCGTCTGCGGCTGCTCGACGCGACGCGCGAGCCCGCCGCCTGGTCGCGGGGACGCGAGCGTGTGGCGCCCCGCGCCGGGATCGGCGTCGAGGTGCCCTCGGGCAGCTCGGTGCCGGTGCGCGCCGGTGACCGGCTTCAGTTCGTCGCACCCGCGAACTGGCGCCCGCAACTGGTCGACAATACCGTCATCCTCGCACCCGACGGGGCCTCCGCGGAGGTGAACGGCCGGCCCATCGTCACGCACGGCGTGCAGGTTGGTGTGGCCCGCAGCCTCACCGGCGACCTGCAGCGAGACGTGCAGGCGCTGCTGACGGCGCTGGCCCGATGGACCGCAGACGTGCAGTGGACGCCCGCCTATCAGCAGACGACGATCGCGGGACGACGGGGACTCACGACGACCGCCAGCAGCATTTCACCCGCCACGCGGCAATTCGAGCACGTCTCGGTCTCGGCGGCGCGCCTGCCGGACGGGGGCTTCCTCTATGTCATCGGCCTCGCGCCGCAGGACGAAGCGGGCACCTACAGGCAGGCCTTCGAGCGGGTGCTGCGGTCGCTGCAGATTCTCGAGTGACGCGCGGGCTGACGCCTGCGCGCTGCGAGCCGCCGCGTTCACGCGGTGAGCAGCGGCCGGATGAGGTTCCTCACGTCGTCCACGCTTTCGACGGCGTGGACGCGCTCGATGATCTGCTCGGCGCGCGGCGCCCCGAGGACGGGAGCCATCAGGTCGCGCACCTTCGCGTTGATGCCGCTGGCATCGACAGGGTTTTCCTTCGTGCCCGGCGCATAGCGCGTGAACTGGCTGACCTGTCGGCCGTCCTTCAGCGTCACCTCGATGCGGCCGCTGCGCGGCGCGTCCGGATCCATGAGCGATCGATCGGCGACAAGCTGGATGCGCTGCTTGACCGCGAGCACGCGCGGGTCCTTCATGCGCTCCTGCGAGTGGCTGTCGGCGAAGGACACGGCGCCGTCGATCAATCCGACCGCCAGAATGTACTGCGAGTTGACGTCCGGCATGGCGCTGTTGTCGACGATGCGGGCGCCGTCTTCCGGCAGGCGGGCGACGATGCGCTCGACGTTGTCGGCGGTGAGGCCGTGCTGGCGGCGGAGCGTCAGCAGCGCATCGAGCGGCGCCTGGATCGGATAGCCGACCGAGAACGTCTTGATGGCCGTTTCCGTCACGAAGAAGCGGCGTCCGAGGGCCGCCACCATCTGCTCGGGCCTGGGCTCGGTCGAGAGCGCCTCGATCATGTTGTGCTCGCCGTCGAGCACCTGGTCCACGCCGCTGAAGCCCGACTGCACCATGAGTGCGGCCGTCACGCCGTTGCGCGCGCCCATGCCGCCGAAGTCGAACGCCTTCTCGACGTGCTCGTTGTCGCGCGTCCAGCTCCAGAGGCCCGACACCTGCTGCGCGGCGTACGACAGCACGTGTCGCATGCCGCGCGCGTCCAGGCGAGCCAGCGAAGCGGCGGCCGCCGCCGCGCCGAAGGTTGCGCTCGTCCCCTCGGCGCTCCGGTGGGTGGCGCGCACGTGGTCGGGTCCGAGCGCCATGAGAAAGCGGCAGCAGACGTCGTAGCCGAGGACCACCGCGCGCAGCAGCTCGACGCCCGACCGCCCCTCGCGCTCGGCCATCGCCAGCGCCGCCGGCACGACCGAGCATCCCGGGTGCGCCTTGGTCACCGGCTCGAAGTCGTCTGTCTCATCGGCGTGGCCGAACATGCCGTTGGCCAGCGCGGCGTTGATCGCCGACGTCCTGATGTCGGTGGTCAGCACCGACGCCTCCGGCGTCCCGCCCTGTCCCTGCACGAAGCGGATCGCCGCCTCTCCGGGCTTCATCCGCGCGCCGGAGACAATCGCGCCGAGCGTGTCGAGAATCCGGTGCCGAGCCTCGCGCGCCACATCGGCCGGGAGCGCGCGGTCGCGCGCTTCGGCCATGTAGCTCGCCAGCTGCGCGGTGATGCTGCCCGCGACGGCAGCGTTCTGATCGGCGGGTCCGCCGCTGCCTTCGACGCGCGGAACCCGCCCTACGAGCGGAAGGGCGACCAACCCTCCGGCACCTTGCAGCACACGCCGGCGTGACACATCAGACATACGCGGATTATAGCGGTGCTATCCTTCCCCAGGAGATCACCATGGCCGCACAGCTCGCGACGACGTTCACCGGCCTGCGGTTCGAGAACCCGTTTCTGCTGGCCTCGGCCCCGCCGACCGAGTCCGACAGCAACATCATGCGCGCGTTCGACGCGGGATGGGGCGGTGTCGTCACCAAGACGATTGGCTTGCATCCGGTCGTCAACGTCGACGGCCCGAAGACGAAGTTCCTGCGCGCCACGCCCGAGTCCGGGCACCTCTCGATGCAGAAGCGCCCTGGCACGGCGCTCCACTCGTCGTGGAACTGGGAGCTGATTTCCGACAAGCCGCTCGACTGGTGGGTGCCGCGGATCTCGCGCATCAAGCAGGCGCATCCCGCGCGGATGCTCGTCGCCTCGATCATGGCGGGGTCCGGCTCGGACGAAGAGCTGCGGCACTGGCAGACGCTGGCGACCGCCTGCCAGAACGAAGGCGCCGACGCGCTCGAGTTGAACCTCTCCTGCCCGCACATGGACCGCACGGACATGGGCTCGAACATCGGCAAGGACCAGGGGCTCATCTCGATTGTCACGCAGGCGGTGGCCGAGGTGGCGCGCGTCCCGATCTGGGCCAAGCTCACCCCCTCGACCACCGACATCGTCGTCGAGGCGGGCGGCGCGTTTCTGGGCGGCGCGGCCGCCGTGACCTCCTCCAACACGTTCCCCTCGCTGCCGCTCGTCGATCCCGGGACGCTCGAATTCGAGATGAACGTGGACGGCTTCGTGTCGAGCGGCGGCCTGGGCGGCCCGGCGATCCTGCCGCTCTCGATGGCCAAGATGGCGCAGCTCACGCAGGCGTTTCCGGACAAGTCGTTTTCCGGCATCGGCGGCGTGTCCGAGTTCGCGCACGCGCTCAACTACTTCCTGCTCGGCTGCGGCACCGTGCAGGTCTGTACCGCCGCAATGCTCGACCACGCCATCGGCCCGAACATCATTGCGTCGCTCCTCTCCGGCATGCGCGAGGCCATGGAGCGACACGGGTGGACCAGCCTGGATGACTTCCGCGGCATCCGCCGCGACCGCATCGTGACGCACTCGAGAATCCGGCGCCCCGACGCGAAGGCCTACCACGGCGGCTACGAGGCCGAGGGCTACGCCGCGGCGGACCGCTGAACGTGACGCCGACGGCAGCTGTCGCCGACGACCTGTCCGGCAGCCCGTTGTGGAATCCCGATCTCGCGCCGACGCCGCCGGCGCGGCGCACCTGGTCCACCTACAACATTGCCGCGCTCTGGATCGGCATGAGCGTGGTGATTACCACCTACACGCTCGCGTCCGGCCTGATGCAGGAGGGCATGACCTGGTGGCAGGCGATGCTGACGATCCTGCTCGGCAACGCGATCGTGCTCGTACCGATGATGCTCAACGCGCACGCCGGCACGAAGTACGGCGTGTCGTTCCCGGTGCTCTGCCGGGCGAGTTTCGGCGTGCGGGGCGCGAACGTGCCGGCGCTCCTGCGCGCGCTGGTCGCCTGCGGCTGGTTCGGCATCCAGACCTGGATCGGCGGGCTCGCGCTGGACGCGCTCGCCGCCGCGGCGCTGCCGGCCTGGGCGAGCCTGCCGGCCCACGTCTGGATCGCGTTTGCGATCTTCTGGATCGTGCAGGTCGCGATCATCCTGCGCGGCCTCGACGGCATCAAGATCCTCGAGAGCTGGTCGGCGCCGCTCCTGCTCGGCGGCGGCGTGCTGCTGTTCTGGTGGGCCATCGACAACGGCGGCGGCCTCGGGCGAATCCTCACCGAATCCTCGCGGCTGCAGACGACGCACACGCCGTTCTGGCAGCTGTTCCCGGCAGCCCTGACCGCCAACGTCGGCTACTGGGCGACGCTCAGCCTGAACATCCCGGACTTCACGCGGTACGCCCGGAACCAGCGGTCGCAGGTGCTCGGCCAGGCGCTCGGCCTGCCGCCGACGATGACCGGGTTCGCGTTCATCGGCGTCGCCGTGACCAGCGCGACGATCGTGATGTTCGGTGAGGCGATCTGGGACCCGGTGGCGCTCATCGCCCGCATCGGCAGCCCGCCCGTCATCATCCTGGGCGCGCTCATCGTGCTCGTCGCCCAGATCACCACCAACATGGCCGCCAACGTCGTCTCGCCGGCCAACGATTTTTCGAGCCTCGCGCCGCACCGCATCAGCTACGTCACCGGCGGACTGATCACGGCCGTCGTCGGCGTCCTGATGATGCCGTGGAAGCTGTACGCCGACGCGGCGGCCTACATCTTCACCTGGCTCATCGGCTATTCGAGCCTGATGGGCGCCATCGGCGGCGTGCTGATTGCGGACTACTGGGTGCTGCGGCGGTGCGAGCTGTCGGCGGCCGATCTGTTCAAGGTCGAAGGACGGTACACCTACGCACGTGGGGTGAATTACCGCGCGATGACCGCGCTCGCGCTCGCGGTCCTGCCGGTGGCTCCGGGATTCGTCCGCGCGGCGCTGACGCCGGGAGGACAGGTGGCGGATCCGACGCTTCTCGACGCGCTCTACACGTACGCCTGGTTCGTGACGTTTACGGTCAGCTTCGTCCTGTACTTGGCTCTGATGAGTCACCGGGTTCGCAAGTCCGCCTGAAGGCGGACACTACGTACGCCCGGTGGACGTCCGTAGCGTCCGACTTTAGCGTCCGTAGTGTCCGGCTTCAGCGCGTCCGTAGTGTCCGGCTTCAGCCGGACCTACGGCGTGCTGCTCACGATGAACAGCACCGCGACGAGCGCGCATGCGATGCCGACGTTCTGCCGCCGGCTGAGGCGCTCCCCCATTACGAGACGCGCCAGGACGACCGTGCTCGCCGGATAGAGCGAGGCGAGCGTCACCACGACGCTGAGCGGTCCGCCGCGGCTGGCCAGCAGGTACAGCGCGTTGGCGAGCATGTCCACCATCCCGCACGCGATCGCGACGCGCAGCACCGGCCGCGTCATGCCGATCGGACGCGAGGTTGCCAGCGCGACCGCCGTGAACAGCGCGATCGACAGCCCGCGCGAGGCCAGCAGCGGCCACAGCCCGGCTGCCGCGCTCGTCCGCGCGAGCGCGAGAAAGAAGAAGCCGATGGCCACGCCCGACAGGAGCGCGAGGCCGATGCCCGGCGGAAGGCCGCGGCGCCCGCGGCCGCCGGCGGCATCAGCCTGGCTGACAAGCACGATGGCCGCGATCGCCACCATCATGCCGACGATGGTCACCGGAGGGAGCTGCTGTCCAGCGATGACATCGGCGGCCGCCGGAATCAGCACCGCACACACGGCGGTCGTGGGCGCGACGATCGACATGGTGCCGATCGCCAGCGCCCGGTAGAGGAGCCCGACGCCGGCGCTCCCGGCCACGCCGGCCGCCATCCCCCAGATGAAATCCTGTGCGGTCGGTGCGGCGGGCATGAGGAAGAGAAGCGGGGCCAGCGGCAGGAGCCCGGCCGCCTGCGACACGATGACGATCGCAATGGCGCTGGCCCGCCGCGACGCCAGGCCGCCGAGAAAGTCGGCCGCACCATAGAGCGCCGCCGACGAGAGCGCGAGAAGATAGGCCATCAGACCCGGCTCACTCAGCCGAGC
>JACQZV010000080.1 GCA_016213695.1 Acidobacteriota bacterium
GCATCACAGAAATGTCAACAGGTGTGCGGTTGCGTCACACCTATGGACGTGTTGATGATCGGGTCCCGCGGTGAGCGTCTCGTGCGATCGCGGACCGTGTTGCGCGCATGACAAGCGAACATGCGACAGAAGCACCATTGACCTGTCACAGACGCACACTTGTGACGGCTCGCTTTCTGGAAGACGACGGCAAATATCCGTTGCCCGCATGCGCGCATGGACACTTATACTTAGGCCGCTCACGGGGAACCGTTTTCCTCAGGAGTTGTTCATGGCGATGCGGTGCTGCTGCGTTCGCATTCTGAGGTTTGCCGCGCTGCTGGCTCTTACCACGACCGCAATCCCGGCGGCTGCGCCACAGCGCGCCCGCGATGGACCCGCTCGCGCGAGCGCGGACGGCAAACCTGCCGGCGTCGATCGAAGCCAAGCAGGCATTGGCTCCACCGTAACAGTGTGAGCAGACCGGACCTCATGAAGACGTGTGGGCTCACGCGCCGTCGCGGATGACGCTCAAGCGATGTCTCCCTCTGCTCGAGATTGCGCCATACCGTGGGAGCGGCCGAGCGCGCTGATCGCGCAGCAGACGGGGCTGCATTGTTCGCACGAACGCCTGGCGAACCGGCAACGCGGCCTGGCAGGCGCCGCGCAGGAACTGTGATTCCGGGCTCTCGCGGCGTGTGCCACGGGAGAGGAGGCGGGTACACGGACAATGTCGTCCACCATGGGGTGCTGGCTGCCGGCGCCGCCTTTCTGCAGAAGCCGCACACGATCGAGGCGCTGGCCCGCAAGGTGCGCGACGTGCTCGACCGCCAGGAATGAGGATGCATGGTGAGCAGCGCCAGCCCGTCCACCGGCGATCGCGTCGACATTCTGATCGTGGAAGACAGTCCGACGCAGGCTCAACGGCTCCAGCACATTCTCGAACAGCAGGGCTACCGGGTTACCTGCGCCGCCAACGGCCGTCTGGCGCTCGACGCCGCCCATCAGCGCAAGCCCGCACTGGTGATCAGCGACGTGGTCATGCCAGAAATGGACGGGTATGAAGTGTGCCGCCGGCTCAAAGCCGACAGCAGCCTCAGCGACGTGCCGGTCATCCTTGTCACGACGCTCTCCGATCCCGGCGATGTGATTCGGGGACTGGAGTGTGGCGCGGATAACTTCATCTTCAAGCCGTATGAGGAGCATGACCTGCTGAACAGGGTGAAGTTCGTGCTCCTCAACCGCGGGATGCGCCAGGTGGAGCAGGGCGGGCCCGCCGTGGACATCTTTTTCAACGGACGACAGCATTTCATCACCGCCGACCGGAGACAGATCCTCAGCCTGCTGCTCTCGACCTATGACGCTGCCATCCAGCGTAACAGGGAGCTCGCGTGCGCCCAGGTCGAACTCGATCGCTTCTTCACCCTGTCGCTTGACATGTTCTGCATCGCGGGCATGGACGGGTATTTCAAACGCCTGAACTCGGCCTTCGGTGCGACGCTCGGCTACAGCACGGAAGAGATGCTGGCGCGGCCCTTCCTCGATTTCGTCCACCCGGACGACCGCGCCGCCACGATCGCGGAGATGCAGAAACTCGGTCAGGGTCAGGTCACCATCAATTTCGATAACCGATACCGCTGCAAGGACGGTTCATGGAGATGGCTCTCGTGGAAAACCTATCCCTTCCCCAGCGAGGGATTGCTGTACGCCACGGCGCACGACATCACCGAGCAGAAGGCGGGCGAGCAGGCGCTCGCGGCGGCCAAACTGGAAGCCGAGCGCGCCAGTCACGCCAAGAGCGAGTTCCTCTCGCGCATGAGCCACGACCTCCGGACGCCGCTGAACGCGATCCTCGGATTCGCGCAGCTGCTTGAGTTGGACACGCTCAGTGCCGAGCACCTCGAAAGCATCCGCTACATTCGACGAGGCGGCGCGCACCTGCTCAGCTTGATTAACGAGGTCCTCGACATCGCCCGCATCGAGTCGGGTCACTTGTCGCTGTCACCGGAGCCGGTTGCAATTGGCGACATCATCCAGCACGTCGTCGAGCTGGTCCGACCGCTGGCCGCTCAGCGGGGCATCGTCTTCGAGGACGACGCCGTCACGGTATGCGGCAGCCGTCATCTCATGGCCGATCGACAGCGCCTGACACAGATCCTCTTGAACCTGCTGTCCAACGCAGTCAAGTACAACCGTGATGGAGGCCGCGTGCGCCTGACGTGCGAAAACGTCTCCGGTGGCCGTCTTCGTATCAAGGTGAGCGACACGGGCGCGGGCATCCGTCCGGAGAAATTGGAGTTGCTGTTTCAACCGTTCGAGAGGCTGGGCGCCGAGCAGACGGGCATCGAAGGCACCGGCCTCGGACTGGTCCTGTCGAAGGGCCTCTCCGAAGCGATGGGCGGAACGCTCGGCGTCGAGAGCGAAGTCGACCGCGGCAGCACGTTCTGGGTGGAACTCGCGCTCGCGGAGCCCGCCGCTGAAGCTGCCGCGTCTTCCGTCCGCGTACGCGCGGACGCGTCCAGTCAGGATTCTGGAGTGACAGGCACCGTCCTGTATGTCGAGGACAACATCTCGAACCGGCGGTTGATGGAGCGCGTTCTCTCCCGCCGCCCCACCGTCCGGCTGGTGGGGGTGGCGCAGGGGCAGGCGGGGCTCGATATCGCCCGTGCCGATCGGCCGGACCTGATCCTGCTGGACCTGCACCTCCCTGACATGCACGGCGAGGAAGTGCTGCGGCGGCTGTGGGAAGACCCTCAGACGCGAGCCATTCCTGTAGCCGTTCTGAGCGCGGATGCCACTCCGGCGCAGGCAAGGCGCTTGCGGGCCGCCGGCGCGACGGCGTACTTGACCAAACCTCTCGACGTCAGCCAGGTGCTGCAGTTACTGGACGACACGCTCACCAGGGGGGCGCCGCCCCAATGACAGCCGGTGACAAGGACGACTCGCCCTTGATGCACGAATTCAAGAATCAGCTGTCGGTCATCGTCGGTTTCTGCGACCTCCTGCTGCGCGACTTGCCTGAAGACGACCCAAAGCGGGCGGACATTCTGGAGATGCGGAAAGCCGGCCACACCGCGATCGCTCTGCTCCCGAAACTATCGGAGCGGATGCGCTGAGCCGTATGTCTGACAGTGCTCCCCGCCTTCTGGTTGTCGACGATGACCCCGGCATGCTGGCGCTGGTCGGCCGCTTCGCGGCAGGTGAAGGGTTCGACGTGATCACCCGCTCGGGCGGGCAGGCGCTGCTGAGCGAGTGGCGCGCGCTCAAGCCCGATGTCGTGCTCCTCGACCGGAACATGCCCGACGTGGGAGGACTCGACATCCTGCGTGTCATCCGCGACGCCGATCCGGAGTGCCAGGTGATGCTCATGACCGCCGACGCCACCGTGGAGTCGGCGATTGAAGCCGTGAAGCTGGGCGCGCTGGACTACCTGACCAAGCCGCTTGATTTCGTTCGCCTCGGCGAGCTGTTGAGCACGGTGCGATTCGGCATCGCCCGCCGTCAGCGTCTGCTCGCGGCGGACACCGACCTGGCCGGCCGCGTCGAGTTCTGCGGCATGGTCGGCCGGAGCCCGGTGATGCAGGAGCTCTTCGACTTCATCCGGCGTCTGGCGCCTCACGCGCGGACCGCCCTCGTGGCGGGCGAAACGGGGACGGGCAAGGAACTCGTCGCTCGCGCGCTGCACAAGCTCGGACCGCGCCGCGACCGCAAGTTCATCGCCTTCAACTGCTCGGCGGTGGTGGAGACGCTGTTCGAGAGCGAGCTCTTTGGCCACACACGCGGGGCGTTCACCGGGGCCGTCGAGGCCAAAGCCGGACTGTTCGAGATGGCAGATGGAGGGACCCTGTTTCTCGACGAGATCGGCGAGCTGCCGCTGCAGGTCCAGGCGAAGCTGCTGCGGGTCGTTGAATACGGCGAGGTCCAGCGCGTGGGCGCGAGCGAAGGCAAACGGGTAGACGTGCGCGCGATCGCGGCCACCAATCGTCAGCTGGTCGAGGAGGTGGCGGCCGGGCGGTTCCGTCAGGACCTCTATTACCGCCTGAATGTCGTCGAGATCGCCCTGCCCCCTTTGCGCGACCGCCGCGACGACATCCCCTGCCTCACTGCAGCGTTCATCAAGGAGTTCGCCGGGCGCTTCGAGAAGCCGATCGCGGGGCTGAGCCCGGGCGCCGAGCGGCTGCTCCACGACGCCCCCTGGCCGGGGAACATCCGCGAGTTGCGCAACGTCCTCGAGCGAGCCTGCATGTTGAGCGAGGGCCGCATGCTCAACGAGCGCGAGGTGCTCGCTGCGCTTGGACGCGGCCAGCGCCCCGGGCTGTCCCCGATCGCAGCGCGTGCCGCGGCAGAACCGGACGCGGCAGAGGAACCGGTGCTGGACCGCGGGCGGATCGAACAGGCCCTGCAGCAGGTCGGCGGCAACCGGTCGGCAGCGGCGAAACTGCTGGGCGTCAGCCGGCGTGCGCTCTACCGGCGGCTCGACACGTTCGGCCTCCGCTGACTGCTCCGACGGCGCTGGCTGCTGCGCCGCGTGCGGGGCCTGCGCCGTTCAGGAGTCGTCGGTACACCCCCACGGCGGAGAAGACGTCGAGGAATTCCAGCGCGAGGTAGTGCTCGGGACCCGATAGCGATCCGGTCCGAACAAACGATCGAACCACGCGCGCTCGCAGGTGTATCGTCTCGCCGTCTGTTTCGACCGTGAGGGTCGTCTGTCTGTCGAGGGGGAGAGACACGGACAACTCGACGACCGCGCCTTCCTCGAGCAGCGCGATCAGCCGGCCTTCGTGCGTGACGTTCACGCGCACGCGACACGCGGCGAACGGCGAATGAGCCGAAGACATCGGAAGCCTCTCTGACTGGTCCCGCGCGAACCTGCGCGGCAACGCCATGAACCAGAGCGAACCTGATGCCGTGACGGCCTGACGTCGCAATACGCTGAGAACAAGGCAGTTATCCGATACATCCGTGCGCGCGCAGCGGTGTGCGCTGTGCGGTTGGGTGTGCGCTGGGCGTCCCACGTGTGCGCGGCAGGTGGCACGAACAGGCACCGCGCTGTCAGGGCTGGCGCTGAGCAGGCCCTGAGGCCTGCGAGCCCAGCACCTCCCGGACCTTGCGAAGCAGCACCACCTCTGTGAACGGCTTGGCGAGGAAGGGCGCCGCCACGTCCAACACCCCGTGTCGCAGGACGGCGTCGGCCGCGTAGCCAGACATGTAGAGCACCTTCATCGCGGGGTGCGTCAACGCGAGCTGCTCCGCGAGGCTCCGTCCGCTCATACCGGGCATCACCACGTCGCTGAGCAAGAGTTGGACGGGTTTGTCATAACGCTCCAGCAGGCGCAGCGCGTCTTCGCCGCTCGCTGCCGCAAGCACGGTGTAGCCGGCGGGTTCAAGAAACCGCGTGGCCACCTGGCGAAGCGCGGCGTTGTCTTCCACGAGAAGGATGGTCTCGGTGCCGGGACCTGGCGCCAGCGAGGGCTCAGGCCGGGCGGTGTCCGTGGGCTGGGCCACCTGTGGCAGGTAAATCTTGAAGGTCGTCCCCCGGCCAACCTCGCTGTAGACCCAGATGAACCCCTGGCTCTGCTTGACGATGCCGTAGACGGTCGACAGCCCCAGCCCCGTACCCTCGCCCGGCGCCTTCGTGGTGAAGAACGGCTCGAAGATGCGCGCACGCGTGGCCTCGTCCATGCCGACGCCCGTGTCGCTCACGGCCAGCAGCACGTAGGGTCCCGGCGTCACCTCCACGCCGTGCTCGCGGCCGTAGCCCTCGTCGAGAGTGACGTTCTGCGTTTCGATGGTCAGCTGGCCGCCCTGTGCCATGGCGTCTTTCGCATTGACGGCCAGATTGGTAATGACCTGTTCTATTTGTCCGGGGTCCGCTTTGACGCTGCCGACGTCTGCTGTCGGCACGACCGCCAGGTCGATGTCATCGCCGAGCAGACGCTGGAGCATACTCTCCATTCCCTGGACCACCATGTCGAGGTTGATCACCCGTGACTCCAGGATCTGTCGACGGCTGAAGGCCAGGAGCTGCTGGGTCAACGTGGCGGCTCGCATCCCGGCGCTCCGGATCTCCCGCACATCGCTGCCTACCGGATCGTCTGCACCGAGGTTCGACAGCACGAGGTCCGACATCCCGTTGACGACGGTGAGCAGGTTGTTGAAGTCGTGCGCGATGCCGGCGGCGAGCTGCCCCACGCTTTCCATCTTCTGCGCCTGACGGAACTGGGCTTCGAGTTGCCGGTGTTCCGTCAGATCTCTCTTCATCGCAACGAAGTGCGTGATGGTGCCTGACGCATCGGGGATCGGGGTCACGGATTGCTCTTCGGTATAGAGGCTGCCGTCTTTCCGGCGATTGATCATCTCGCCGCGCCAGACGCCCCCGGCGAGGATGGTCTGCCAGAGGCCTTCGTAGAAGCCTCGATCGTGTTTGCCCGACCTGACCAGATCGCGGGGGTTCTTGCCGAAGGCTTCCTGGGCCGTATAGCCGGTGAGCGTCGCGAACGCCGGGTTGACCCACTCGATGGTGCCCGCTCGGTCGGTGATGACGACGGCCTCGGCGGCCGCGTTCAGCGCGGCGCTTTGGAGTCGGCGTAAGTGATCTGCCATCCTCCGCTCGGTGATGTCCTGAAACGCGCCATACAGACGAATGGTCTTGCCCTCGCGCCGCTCGGCCGTCCCCAGCGCGCGCACCCAGATCCGCCGCCCCTTCGCAGTGACCAGCGGGAGCTCAAGATCGAACGGCGTGCCTGCGTCGATGGCGGCCTGCACGGCGGCGGTGATGATCGGCCGGGCTTCCGGGGCGTAGAACTGGATCGCCTCGGCAACCGACGGCCGGACAGCGGGGTCGACCTCGTGGATGCGATAGACCTCTGCGTTCCAGTCCAGGGCCTGCGTCTCCAGGTTCAATTCCCATCCGCCGATCCTTGCAATCCGTCCCGTGTCGGCCAGGAGATCGCGTGAGCGGTTCAGCGCCCGTTCGGTCTTCTTGTTCTCGGTGATGTCGCGCGCAATGGTGGACAGGTAGGCCACGGTCCCATCCGGCGCTGTGTGGGCCAGGATGACCTGCGAGACGGTGATCGGCTGCCCGGCCAGTGGCACCAATTCTGTTTCGCCGCTCCAGGAGCCCTCCCGGATCGCCGTCGGAATACCCACGCTCAAGACCCTGTGGGCATTGGCAGCGTCCAGAAAATCGGGAATGTCGTAGCTCCTGAGGTCCGCCAACTCGCCGATGCCGAGCATCTGTCGTCCGGCGCGGTTCAGGTAGACCAGCCGTCCATCCGGGTCGGCGATGCTCACAAGATCGGGCGTGGCCTCCAGGATGGCGGCAAGACGCGTGGCCCGCTGTTGGTCGCTGGCTGCGCCGCTTTGCAGGGGCTTGATAAGCCACCACCAGAGGATCGGCGCCAGGACGACGACCAGCAGGGATGCGTCAACACCCGCGGCGACCGCCCTGCTCAGCCGCGTCGAGCCGAGCATCGGCAGAACGACCATGATGCCGGCCTCCGTGACGAAGACGATTGCCAGCAGCACGGCCACAAGGCGAATCGCGGTCAGTCCGGAGGGGGGCTCGCGGATTGGCATCTGAGTTCCCGCTGGATTATCCTCCTCAGCGCAGGCCGAAGGCGTCGAGCCGTCGGTAGAGCGCGCGCCGGCTGATCTGGAGCACCCGGGCGGCCGCCGCGCGATTGCCGCCCACGCTCTGAAGCGCCTGCGCGACGGCGCCTCGATCCAGCCGCCGGCCCGAGTCCGCGTCGTGCCGCGGCGTGCCGGCCGCGTCTGGCGCGTGGACGGGACGAGTGCCGCCGAGGGCGGCCAGCAGATCGCGCTCGCTCAGCAGCCGGCCGTCGCCCAGCATGCACGCGCGCTCGATCACGTTGCGCAGCTCGCGGATGTTGCCCGGCCACGGCGCGTCGTGGAGCAGCCGCTCGGCGCCGGGGCTCACGCCGGCGATCGGCTTGCCGAAGCGGCCGGCGAATTCCCTGATGAAGGCGGCTGTGAGGTAGGGGATATCGTCGCGGCGGAGCCGCAGCGGCGGCAGCGGGATCTCGACGACGTTGAGGCGGTAGTAGAGGTCCTGACGGAACCGGCCCGCCGCCACCTCGTCGAGCAGCCGCCGATTGGTGGCCGCGACCAGGCGCACATCGACGCGCCGCGCCTCGGTGGCGCCGACGCGTTGCACCTCGCCGTTCTCGAGGACACGCAGCAGTTTGGCCTGCACCGGCAGCGGCAGCTCGCCGACTTCATCGAGAAAGATCGTGCCGCCGTCGGCGGCTTCGAACAACCCCGCCTTTGCCTCGACCGCACCCGTGAAGGCGCCGCGCGTGTGGCCGAACAGCTCGCTCTCGAACAGCGCCTCGACGACGGCCGAGCAGTTGAACGCGATGAACTTCCGGTTGTGGCGAGGACCGATCGTGTGCAGCGCGCGCGCCACGAGCTCCTTGCCCGTGCCGGTCTCGCCGGTTACCAGCGCCGTCCGGGCGTGCGGCGCGAGCCGCCGGATCAGATCGAAGAGCTCCTGCACGCCAGGACTTCGGCCCACCATCCCGCAGAACTCGAAGCGGCTGGCCAGCTCGCTGTCGGCCGTGAGGAGCCGCGCGCGGCGCGCGATGCCGAACCGCACCGTGGCGAGCAGCTCGGCGAGCCGGTCGAAGTCGAGCGGTTTGCTCAGATAGTCGAGGGCGCCGAGCTTCACCGCCTGAATGGCGGAGTCGATCGTGGACTCGGCCGTCATCAGGATCACCTGACAGTCGGGATCGATGTCACGGATGGCGCGGAGGAGATCGAGCCCGCCCACGTCCGGCATGTTCCGGTCGAGCAGCGCAGCGTCCGGCTTTATCTCCGGCAGTTCGGCGAGCAGCGCGCGGCCGCCAGGGTGGGTCACGACGTCGAACCCCTTCGCCTGGGCGAAGCGCTGCAGGAGCGCGAGCACGCCAGGTTCGTCGTCCACGACCAGAAGCCGGGGCCGCTCGTCCGACATTCGGGGTCAGCGCAGCCGCTCGCGCAGCGCCGGCAGGAGCGCCACCGCCTCGTGACTCGCCTTCGACATCTCGAGCAGGTCGGCGCGCCTGGCGTCGCCCTCCGGCAGTTCGTCGAGCAGCAGATCGCAGAAGCCGACGATCACCGAGAGGTGATTCCTGAACTGGTGCAGCAGAGGATCGTCGCTCCCGATTCTGCCGAGAGGGTCCGGCGTCATCTGTGTCATCAACCGTCAGTGTCGCTGGATAGAGGTCGCTCGGATGGACGCTCGCGGTCAGTGTAACGCAGCGCGAACGACGCACAGGCGAAAAACCGCACGACGCGCGATGGATCTTGAACGGACGCAAGCAGCACTCGTACGCCTCTGTGTACGTGTACGCGCCGCGAACGGACTCGATCGAGTACGGAAAATCTGCCGAGCTCAGTCGTGAACATGGTGGCAACTTCTGCCACGCGCCGCTGCAAGTCGTTGTGCGGAAGGGATGACCATGCGCCGGGCGGTTTGCATGCGCCCGTGAGGTGGCATCGATCGGGATCCTGCCGGCGATCGCGATGGTGGCAGGCGCGGTGTGCGGCTGGCGGTGGCAGTGCGTGCCCGAGGCGACCTCTGCCGCCGTGCTGCTGGCGGCGGCCGGTTGGGCCGTGTGGTACGCAGGGCGGGTCCCCGCCACGACGCTCGTCGCGATCCTCGCGCTCGGATTCTCCTGCGCCGCCGCGGCGCTCGCCGCCGACGCGCGCATCCGGGCGCTCGACACGCCGCTGCGCGCCGTCCTCGAGCGCGAGTTCGGGGGGTTCGCCATCGACGTGCCGGGCGCGGGCGGCCGCCACGACCCGGTGCCGATTCGCGCGCGCCTCCTGGAAGACGCCGCCGACGAGGGCGAGGTCACCTCACTCCGTGCCGTGGTGACCGAGGTCGGGCGCGGCGGCCGATGGCGGAAAGCCGACGGTGCCGTGACGCTGACCGTGGGCGGCCGGGCGTCGCGGGAGCGCGCCTCGGAATGGCGCGCCGGCCGGAGCGTCGAGACCTTTGCCACGTTCCGCCGGCCGTCGCGATACCTGGACGAGGGGGTGCCCGATTTCGAGCGTCAGATCGCGCTCGACGGGACCACCCTGTTCGGATCGATCAAGAGCGGACTGCTCATCGATCGGCGATTGCCAGGCACGCTGCGGGAGGAATGGACGGGGCGGGTCCGGCGGTTCGTGCGCGACAGCGTGTCGCGCCGGGTGTCGCCCCACAGCCGCGTCTCGGGCGCGATTGTCACGGCCGTACTCATCGGAGATCGCACCGGCCTGCCGGATGAGATCCGCCTGCGCCTCCAGGCGGCGGGCACGTATCACGTGATCGCGATCTCGGGCGGCAACATCGCCGTTCTGGCGGCGCTGACGGTCGGGGCGCTGCTCGTCTGCGGAATCACCGGCCGGCGCGCGGCGTGGCTGTCGATCCTGCTCCTCACCGCCTACGCGCTCGTGGTGGCCGGCGGCGCGTCGGTGTGGCGCGCGACGCTGATGGCCGTCCTCTATCTCTGCGCGCGGCTGCTGGACCATCGCGCGCCGCCGTGGCAGGCCGTTGCCCTGGCCGCGGCCGTGGTCGTCTGCGCGCGGCCGCTCGAGGTGCAAAACGCCGGGTTCATCCTCACATTCGGCGCGACGGCAGCCATTCTCGAAGGAGCGCGCCGCACGGCGGACGCGGCGCCGCGAGCCCGCGCCGCCAGGTGGCTGCTGGCGTCGGTTGCGGCGTCAACCGCGGCGGAACTGGCGCTCCTGCCGGTCAGCGCGTGGATCTTCTCGCGCGTGACGGGCGCGGGCCTCGTGCTCAACCTGCTGGCGGTGCCGCTCACGGGCCTTATCCAGATCGGCGGGATCGTCGTCTGCCTGCTGCCGGGCGTGGACGCGGTCGCGGCGCCCGCGGGACTGCTGGCGCATGCGGCGGCCGTGGCGCTCGTCGAGAGCGCGCGGCTTGTCGAGCTGGCGCCGGCGCTGAGCGTGCGGGTGCCGCCGCCGCCGGCCCTGCTCGTGGCCGCGTACTACGCCGGCCTGGCCGCGACGGTGCTTGGCGTCAATCTGGTTCGTCGCGGCGGCATCGTCCTTGCGGCCGCTGCGGCAGTCTCGATTGTGACCGGGCAGCCCGCCGGCTGGCTCAGAGCCGCCGGCGATCCGCCCTTTCGCGTCACCACATTCGACGTCGGCCAGGGCGACGCGACGCTCCTGCAGTTTCCGAATCGATCGACGCTGCTGGTCGATGCCGGCGGCATGCCGTTTGGCGGCGCGTTCGACGTGGGGAGCCGCGTGCTGGCGCCGGCGCTCTGGGCCCGCGGCGTGCGCGCGCTCGACGCGCTCCTGCTGACGCACGGCGATCCGGACCACATCGGCGGGGCGCCGGCGATCGTCGAGGCGTTTGCGCCTGCCGCGGTGTGGGAGGGCGTGCCGGTGGCGGCGCATGCCGGCCTCCAGGACGTGCTGGCGCGCGCGCGGGCGCGGGGCGCCCGGACCGGGCAGCGGCGGGCGGGGGACGAGACGTGGATCGGCGGGGCCCGCGTGCGGGTGCTGCATCCGGCGGCGCCGGACTGGACCCGGCCGCAGGTGCGAAACGACGATTCGGTGGTGCTGGAGGTGCTCTACGGCGACGTGGCGGTGCTGCTGCTCGGCGACGTGGGCGCCGGCGTCGAACGCACGCTCATCCCGCGCCTCACGCCCGCGCGCCACCGGATCCTGAAGGTGGCGCACCACGGCAGCCGCACCTCATCGTCTCGTGAATTGCTCGACGCGTGGCGCCCGCAGGTGGCGGTGATCAGCTGCGGCCGCGGCAACCCGTTCGGGCACCCCGCACCGGACGTGCTCGCCCGGCTCGCGTCAATCGGCGCGGCGATCTACCGGACCGATCTGGACGGACAGATCACCATCGACTCGGACGGGACGCATGTTCACGTGCGGACGTATGTTGGAGGCAAGAGATGAACGACGAAGGACGCGAAGGACGCGAAGATCACGAAGAGCCTGACTCTCTGCTCTCACCGCGGCATCGTTATGCGCCTGTACGTAGGCCGGGTCTCGCGGCGCGAGCGATCCGGGCGCCGCAGACCCGGCGCGCGATCCGGCGGGTCCGCCTTGCCGGCGGTCCCTCTGCTCGGCGGGACCCACCCTACGTACTCCCCTTGACCCGCTGCCACTCGTCTTCCATCTCCTCGAGCGTCGCGTCCGGCATCGACCGGCCGCGGGCGGCGAATGCCCGCTCGAGCGCGTCGAAGCGGCGCGTGAACTTCTCGTTGGCGCGGCGGAGCGCCGCTTCCGGCTCGATGCCGAGCTTGCGCGACAGGTTGGCGATGGCAAACAGCAGGTCGCCCATCTCCTCTTCGGCGCGCGCCGGCGCTCCGGCGGCGCCCGATTCCACCTCGTGGCGCACTTCGGCCACCTCTTCCTCGATCTTGTCGAGCACGTCGCCGGCGCGCACCCAGTCGAAGCCGACCGCCGCGGCGCGCGCGCTGACCTCGTAGGCGCGGAGCAGCGACGGGAGCGTCTTCGGCACGCCGCTCAGCGTGGTCTTCGGCCGCGCCGGGTCACGCCCTTCGCTGACGCGCTCGCGGGCCTTCATCGTCTCCCACCGCTCGATCACCTGCCCGGTCGTGATGCCCTCGTCGCCGGCCTGGCGCGCGAAGACGTGCGGGTGCCGGCGGACGAGCTTGTCGCAGATCGCCTCGATGGCGTCCGCGATGGAGAACCGGCCCGACTCCTCGCCGATCTGCGCCAGGAACACCGCTTCGTACAGGTAATCGCCCAGCTCTTCGCACAGCTCGGCGGGTGAGCCGCGCTCGATCGCCTCGAGCACTTCGTAGGTCTCCTCGAGCACGAACGGCCGCAGCGAGGCGAGCGTCTGCTCGCGGTCCCACGGACAGCCGCCCGGGGCGCGCAGCGCGCGCATGATGTCGACGAGGCGGTCGAAACGGGCGCCGGCGGTCTCAGCCATGGTGTCTCCGCGCGTATGCTACTTTACTGGCCATGACTGAAGAGACCCAGCCGCGCGAGGGTCGGGCCGAGTCCGCCATCAGCTTCGTGGCATTCGTGCTGTCGCTCGCCCACACGGCCGCCGTGCACTTCGGCGACGTCGCCGATCCGGTGAACGGCGCGACCGATGCGAACCTGCCGGCGGCGCAGCAGATGATCGACATCCTCGCGCTGCTCGAGGAGAAGACGCGCGGCAATCTCACCGCCGAGGAGCGGCGGCTGCTCGAGCAGGTGCTCTTCGAGCTGCGGATGCGCTTCGTCGAGGTGTCGGGCGCGGGCGGGTCGTCGCCCGCCGAGCCGAAGTCGCGCATCATCATGCCGTGACCCCGAGCGTCGTCCAAGGGTGAAGGCCCGCATCACGTTTCTCGGCACCGGCACCTCGTCCGGCGTGCCGGCGATCGGCTGCGCGTGCGCGGTGTGCCGCTCGACCGACCCGCGCGACAGGCGGCTGCGCCCGTCGATCTACGTGGAGGTGCCCGGCCGCGCCGCGCTGCTCGTGGACACCTCGCCCGATCTGCGCCAGCAGGCGCTGGCCTATGGGGTGACGCGCGTCGACGCGGTGCTCTTCACCCACACCCACGCGGACCACATCCTCGGCCTCGACGAGATCCGCCGGTTCAACGCCATGCAGCAGGGCGCGATCCCGTGCTACGCCACACCGGCCGCGTGGGACGACCTCCGGCGGACGTTCCATTACGTCTTCGACGGCGTGCCGCGGCTCGGCGGCGGCGTCCCGAAGATCGAGGCGCATGTAATCGACGGCGCCTTCGACGTGGCGGGCGTGCGGGTCGTCCCGGTGCCGCTGCTGCACGGCACGACACCCATTCTCGGCTTCCGGTTCGGCGGCTTTGCGTATCTCACCGATTGCAGCGCCATCCCCGACGCGTCGTGGCCGCTCGTTGCCGGCGTCGACACGCTGGTGATCGATGGCCTGCGCGACAAGAAGCACTCGACGCACTTCACGGTGGGCGAGGCGATCGAGGCGATCGCCCGCATCGCGCCTCGACGCGCGTACCTCACGCACATGGCGCACGATCTCGGGCACGCGGAGACCAACGCGCGGCTGCCCGCGGGTGTCGAACTGGCATATGATGGCCTCGTGCTCGACGCCAGCGTCGACGCGTCGTAGCCCCATGGACGTCCTGCATTTTCCCGATGACGCGCGGCCGCCCTGGCTCGTGCATCCGGTGCTCGCGCTCGGCAATTTCGACGGTCTGCACCGCGGCCACCTCAAGATCATCGAGCGCGTGAAGCGCGGCGCCGTCGAACACGGCGGCACCGCGATGGCGATGACGTTCGACCCGCACCCGTCCCGCGTGGTCCGCCCCGACAAGGCGCCGCCGCTGCTCATGACGCTCGACCAGCGGCTCGAGGCGCTCGACGGCGCCGGCCTCCGGGCAATTGCCGTCGTGCGCTTCACGCGGGAGCTCTCGCAGTGGGATCCCGATACGTTCGTGCGCGCGGTACTCGTCGACTGGCTGCGCATCTCCGAGGTGTGGGTGGGCGCCAACTTCCTCTTCGGCCACGACCGCGCCGGGAATTTCAGCCTGCTTCGCACGCTCGGCCAGCGGTACGGCTTCCGCGCCGAGAAGATCGACCCGGTCCGCTACAAGGAGTTCGTCGTCAGCAGCACGCGCGTCCGCCGGCTCGTCGCCGAGGGGCGCGTGGACGAGGCGGGCGCGCTGCTCGGCCATGCCTACGCGCTGGCGGGCACCGTGGTCGAAGGGAAGCGGCGGGGGCACGAGATCGGCTTTCCCACGGCGAACCTCGAGACGCAGAACGAGCTCGTTCCGCCGCACGGCGTCTACGCGACCACGCTCACCGTGGACGGCGTCGTGCGCGCGGCCCTCACCAACATCGGCGTCAACCCGACGTTCGGGGACGCCGGCGTCGTGTCGATTGAAACCCACGTCCTCCACTACGACGGCGAGCTGTACGGCCGGCGCGTCGAGCTCGCTTTCGTGCAGCGGCTGCGCGATGAGCGCCGCTTCGACGATGTGGACGGGTTGCGGGCGCAGATCGAGGCCGACTGCCGGCGCGCCGAGCGGCTGTTTACCCGCCTCTCGGTCTAAGCTGTCATCAGGATGCTTCGCCTCTACAACACGCTGACCCGCGAGGAAGAGCCGTTCGCCCCGGCCCGCGGCAACGTCGTCCGGCTGTACTCGTGCGGGCCGACGGTCTACGCGCGCGCGCACATCGGCAACTTCCGCACCTTCGTGTGCCTCGACGTGCTGCGGCGGACGCTCCGGCACATTGGCGGCTTCGACGTGCGCCAGGCGGTCAATTACACCGACGTGGACGACAAGACGATTGCGGGCGCGGAGCAGGCCGGGGTGCCCCTGCGCGACTACACCGAGCCCTGGATTCGCGCGTTCCGCGACGACGCCGCCGCGCTCGGCATCGAGACGCCCGAGGAGACCCCGCGCGCCACCGACGAGCCGAACCTCCGGGCCATGAGCGAGATGATCCTCGCGCTCGAGCGCCACGGCCACACCTACCGCCGCGCCGGATCGATCTACTTCCGCATCTCGACCTTCCCGCAGTACGGGCGGCTCGCCCGGCTCGATCGCGAAGGGATGCAGGACGGCGCGCGCGTGGACGTGGACGAGTACTCCAAGGACGACCCGCGCGACTTCGTGCTGTGGAAGGCCGCCCGCCCCGGCGAGCCGTCGTGGGATTACGGCACGGGCCCGGGCCGTCCCGGGTGGCACATCGAGTGCAGCGCCATGGCGCTGCGCCTGCTCGGCGATCCGCCCATCGACATCCATGCCGGCGGCATCGACCTGATCTTTCCCCATCACGAGAACGAGATTGCCCAGAGCGAAGGCGCCACGAAGCGTGACTTCGCGCGCTTCTGGGTGCACGTCGAGCATCTCTTCGTCGAAGGCGAGAAGATGTCGAAGTCGGTCGGCAACGTCTACACGCTGGCCGAGATTGCCGCCCGCGGCCATCGCCCGTCGGCGCTCCGCTACCTGCTGCTGTCGTCGCACTACCGCAAGCAGCTCAACTTCACCTGGGTCGGGATGGATCAGGCGGAGGAGGCGCTCCGGCGGATCGTGGACTGCCTCGCACGCCTGGACGATGTGGGCGGGGCCCCGGCGTCCGCCTCCCGCCGCACCACCGACGTCGTCACCCGCGCGCAGCAGCAGTTCCGCGACGCCATCGAAGCCGATCTCAATACGGCCGCCGCGCTGGCGGCCGTCTTCGATCTGGTCCGGGATGTGAATGCCGCCATAGACGCCGGCGAGGTGTCGCCGGCGGAGGCGGCCGCCGTGCGGCAGGCGATCGAGGACTTCGACCGGGTGCTCGGCGTGGTGAGCCTGCGGCAGACCGAGGACGCCAGGCCGCCGGTGCCCGTGGAGGAGATCGAGCGGCTGATGCAGGAGCGGCAGGCGGCGCGCCAGCGGCGCGACTTCGCCGCCGCCGACCGCATCCGCCGCGACCTGGCGGATCGCGGCGTGCTGCTCGAGGACAACCCGGGCGGCACGCGCTGGAAGACGAAATGAGGACGACCACCACGACCGTGCCGCACGTGAAGACGGTCCTGCCAGGACCGAAGGCGAAGGCCATCATCGAGCGGGACGGCCGCGTGGTGTCGCCGTCCTACACGCGCGACTACCCGTTCGTGATTGCGAAAGGGGAGGGCGCGGTCGTCGAGGACGTGGACGGCAACGTGTTCCTCGACTGCACGGCCGGCATTGCCGTGACCTCGACCGGCCATTCGCACCCGGAGGTCGTGCGGGCGATCGTGGAGCAGGCGCAGACGTTCCTGCACATGTCGGGCACCGACTTCTACTACGAGCGGCAGGTGCGGCTGGCCGAGGAGCTGTCGGCGATTGCGCCCATGCCGGGCCCGCACCGGTCGTTTTTCGGCAATTCGGGCACCGAGGCGAACGAGGCGGCGCTGAAGCTGGCGAAGTACTACACGAAGCGCCACGGCATCATCGCGTTCTACGGCGCGTTCCACGGCCGGACGATGGGGTCGCTCTCGGTGACGGCCAGCAAGGTGGCGCAGCGCCGGGGCTTCGCGCCGATGGTGCCTGGCGTCTATCACGCGCCCTACCCGGACCCGTACCGCGCGCCTGCCGGCGCGTCGCCCGAGGCGTGCGCGGCCGAGGCCCTGCGGTTCATCGAGCAGCAGCTCTTCGTGCATCTGGTGCCGCCCGACGAAATCGCGGCCGTCATCGTCGAGCCGATCCAGGGCGAAGGCGGCTACATCGTTCCGCCGCATGCGTTTCTTCAGCAGCTGCGCGAGTTGACCACGCGCTACGGCATTCTGCTCGTCGTGGACGAAGTCCAGTCGGGCATGGGGCGCACGGGGCGGATGTTCGCGGTCGAGCATGCCGGCGTCGAGCCGGACATCGTCACGATCGGCAAGGGCATTGCGTCGGGGCTGCCGCTCGGCGTGGCGACCGCGCGCGCCGACGTGATGTCGTGGCCGCCGGGCTCCCACGCGAGCACGTTTGGCGGCAACCCGGTGGCGTGCGCGGCGGCGCTGGCAACCATCCGCCTGCTGCGTGAGGGCGTGATGAAGAACGCCGAAGTCGTCGGGGCGCACCTGCTCGAGGGGCTCAGGGGGTTGATGGAGAAGCATGCGCTCGTCGGCGACGTGCGCGGGCGCGGGCTGATGATCGGCCTCGAGCTCGTGCGCGACCGGCAGACGAAAGAGCGGGCCACCGACGAGCGCAACGCGCTCGTGCGGGGGTGCTTCGAGCGCGGGCTGCTGGTGCTCGGCGCCGGCCGTAACGCGATCCGGCTGTCGCCGCCGCTCGTGCTCACGCGCCAGCAGGCCGACACGGCGGTGGAGATTCTCGACCAGGCACTCGGGGCCATCTCGCCGCGTTGAACCACGAAGGCGGTTTCGCAACCTTCGTGATCTTCGTGGTTTCTGGCTTGGAAATTGCGTGTCCGCATCGGGCATGTCCGAAGATCCCCGCCAGAGTCTCGGTAAGATGGGCGAACATCTCGCCTGTGCCGAGTTGCAGCGCCGCGGGTACGCAATTCTTGCCTGCCGCTATCGCACGCGGCACGGCGAGATCGACATCGTGGCGCGGGACGGGGAGACGATGGTCTTTGTCGAGGTAAAGGCGCGGCGGGGCGCCAGGTTCGGCGGTGGTGCCGCGGCGGTCACCGGGTGGAAGCAGCAGCGGATTGTCCGGATGGCCACCGACTACCTGGCGCGGCGCGGGCTGCTCGAATCGCCGTGCCGGTTCGACGTCGTGGCGATCGACGTCGAGGGCGGGCGCCCGCGCATCGACGTGTACGTGGACGCGTTTACGGCGGGAGGGTAAGGGTGCTCGGGTGCTCGGGTGCTCGGGTGCTCGGGTGCTCGAGCGCTCGGGTGCTCAGGTGGGTTCACCGGTGCCGGTGAACCTGTGAACCACCTGTGCACCCTGGAACCAAGAACCTAAGCACCGGAACCCAAGCACCCAAGCACCAGAGAACC